>CANEMG010000001.1 GCA_947428535.1 uncultured Clostridium sp.
AAAGTTAGCAAATATATCAATAAAAGTTGAATACAAAAATGTTGCAAAAATGGTTTTCAATATAAATTTCCATCCCATTTTTAAATAGCCCCATATAAATAGGGGAATATTTAAAACCATAATTGTTGTACCCATTTGGATATTAAAAAAATAATAGAAAATAGTTGCTATTCCTGCGAAACCTCCACTTGACAATTGATTTGGTAAAAGAAAATTAGCAGTTCCAAATGAAGCTAACAAGCAACCAATTATAACTAATATAATATCATAAAAAAAACTAAAAACATTCATACCTTTAGTATCAATATTTTTAGTTTTTTTATACCATTATTTTAGTTTTACTTCTTCCTTATCATCAATAAAGTCTTTATGTATTTTTGTTGGAATAACATCTATTTTATCTAATTTATGTTTGATATCTTGTTTGATTACTACATCAACATCATACATTTCTTTTAATCTATTCATATTCTCTTTTTTATACCCAACTACATTATTTACATTTTGTGGATTTACAACTATTTCAACTTCTTTTATTTTACTATTTATCTTTTTAATTTTATTTTCAATAGTATCATAATACATTGATGTTTCTACTAATTGTCTAAAAGTTTCATGATATGGTCCTGCAACCACTTCACTAGTTTCTTTATTAGGAGAATTTATTGTTTCTGTACTTTGTAAACCAATTCTAATTATTTTAATTTTCTTTTTTTGGAACAAATAACAAACTTCTTTACATCTTTCAACTGCTTGATTTACAGTTAATGGTTCATAATTTCCATTTCTATATTCATCTTCTAATTCTGTGTCCTTTATAACTAATACTGGATATATTCTAACTATTTTAGGTCTTAATTTTATTAAATCTTGTGCTGTTTTAATATCATCTGCTTCTGTACTTTCTGGAAGACCAATCATCATTTGATGTCCAAGCTTAAATCCATACCATCTAATTAATCTAGAAGCTTTTACAACATCTTCATATGTGTGTCCTCTTTTACATTTCTCTAATATATAATTATTTGTAGATTGAACACCTAACTCTATTGTTTTAACTCTATATTTCTTTAACCTTTTTAGAGTTTCCTTATTTATATAATCTGGTCTAGTAGAAATTCGAATTGAATTTACTTTCTTTTCTTTTATATAATCATATACCGTTTGTAATAGTTTTTCTTGTAATTCTGGTTCTATACCAGTAAAACTTCCTCCATAAAATGCAACTTCTGTATATGCATCTTTAGATTTAAAATTTTTTAAATAAAATTCTATTGTTTCTTGTACATCTTTTACTGTGATATTTTTTAGCTGTCCACTAATCTTCTTTTGATTGCAAAATGTACAATCATTCGTACATCCTAAATGTGGTACAAATATTGGAATTATATATTGCTTTTTCACAGGTACACCTCCTATCTTAATTAAACTCTATAAAATATTTACCAATTATTTATTTTCTATAATTTTTATTGCTTTTCTTGCAGCTTCCATCTCTGCCATTTTTTTGCTTCTTCCTACTCCACTTGCAAGTTTTTTTCTGTTACACTCTACTTCGGCAGTAAATGTTTTATTATGATCTGGTCCTTCTTCATTTATTATAGTGTATTTAATTTGAACTTCTCCATTTACTTGCAATTTTTCCTGTAAAACAGTTTTATAATCTTTAACACCAATATGTTTACTTGCAAACTCAACTTGATCTTTTATGTTTTGCAAAATAAACTCTTGTACTACAGAAATGTCTTCAGAATCTAAATACATTGCAGCTATAACAGCTTCAACAGTATCTGCTAAAATTGCTTTTTTATCAGTATTTGACATTTTCTCACTTTTTCCTAGATATAAGAAATCACTAAAATTATGCTTTATAGCTATTTTATATAAACTATCCTCACATACTGCATAAGCTCTAACTTTAGTCATTTCTCCTTCTGTTAATTTTTCAAAGTTCTCAAATAAATATTTACTACTTATAAACTCTAAAATACTATCTCCTAAATATTCTAATCTTTCATAGCTTTTTACTTTATTTTCATAAGCATATGATGTGTGTGTTAGTGCTGTTTTTAATAGCTCTTTGTTCTTAAAAGAATATTCTATATCCTTTTCAAAGGCTTCTAATTCATTTTTCAATGTTTTCATCTCCTTGCATTATAAGTTATAATTTTATAGTCTTTTAATAATATTTATATTTTATACATTTTTCCTTTTATTTACAAGTGGTTTTAATAAAAATACATACAAATGATATGTTAATGTTACAGTTCATAATTTATTTTATAATATTAATAATTAGTTATATTAAATTAATATAAATGGAAATTCTGCTTTGAAAGTAATTTGAATTAGAAAATCTTATATGAAATTAGTTAGGGAATCTCAATTTCATTTATTGAGGGCGCTGACTAATTTTATATTAGATTTTCTATAAAAATTACTTGAACTAAGAATTGGAATGTTATTAATTAATATAACTAATTTAATATATACTTTCATAATTATAAAATAAATTATGATAAAAAAATAAGCTTCTGTAATTAGAAGCCTATTTTATATATTTGCATTTTATATTACACATTTTCTTTGATATATTCTACTACATCTCCAACTGTAACTACTTTTTCTGCATCAGAATCTGGAATTTCTAAGTCAAATTCTTCTTCTAAAGCCATAACTAATTCAACTATGTCTAAAGAATCTGCTCCTAAATCATCTATAAAAGATGCTTCCATTTCTACTGAAGCTTCAGCAACTCCTAATTGTTCAACAATTATTGCTTTAACTTTTTCAAAAACTTCTTCTGTGTTCATAAAGTTATACCTCCTTTTATTTGTTACTAAATTTTATAATCTAGTTTTATTATATGTTTATAAAATTGTCAAGCATTTTTTATTTTTTTTCGAATTCTTCTTTCATTTTATCAACTGCACCACTTTTTACAAAGTTTTCTGCTTGTTTTATAGTAAAATAAAATAAGTATTCATCACTACTTCCATGAGCTTTTACAACAGGTTTTTTTACACCTAAAAATAATGCTCCTCCATATTCCTTATAGTCCATAGTTTTAGAAAATCTTTTTATTGCTGGTAGACAAGGAAGTGCTCCTATTGTTGTTAATATGTTCTTTTTTAAACTTTCTGTTAAGTTTCTTTTTACTAATTTTCCTACACCTTCCATAGTTTTCAAAAAAATATTTCCTGTAAATCCATCTGTTATAACAGCATCTATTTCTCCAGAAAAACAATCTCTTCCTTCTACATTACCTACAAAGTTAAGTCCATATTCTTCACTATGTTCTTTTAAAAGATTATATGTTTCTTTTACTAAGTCATTACCTTTAGTTTCTTCTGTTCCTATATTTAATAATCCAATTTTAGGTCTTTCGATTCCAAATGTATTTTTTAAATATATAGTCGACATTTGAGCAAACTGAAGTAGGTTTATAGGTTTACAATTTGTATTAGCACCTGCATCCATTAGCATAAAACTTTTTTTATAAGCAGGCAATACTGGTGCTATTGCTGGTCGGTCTATCCCTTTTATTCTTCCAACTAATAATGTAGCTCCTGTTAATAATGCTCCAGAATTCCCAGCAGATATAAATACATCTCCTTCTCCTTCTTTTAACATTCTAAATCCTACTACCATTGATGAATCTTTTTTATGTTTTATCGCTACTGTTGGAATATCTTCCATTTCTATTTGCTCTGTTGTATGTTTGATTTTTATTTTATCTGATATTTCAGATATTCTGTCTTTACCATACAGCTCTTTTACTCTTGCATTTATTACTTCTTCATTCCCTATTAGTATTATTTCTGATTCTATTTCTTTAGAAGCTTTAACTGCACCTTTAATATTCGCATCAGGAGCATTATCTCCTCCCATTGCATCTAATAATATTTTCAAAGTTCTTACCTCCAATAACTTACATAAATATTAGACATTAATATTTTAATTTCTTTTATAAAAAAAATCAATAGTTTTATACATTTTTGACCACTAAGTCAATTTATTTTCTCCTTGCTATTTATAAAATATATTTTCTTTATTTCGAAATATAACTTCTTTCTTTTGATTTTTTTATTATTGTATATGAAAAATTAGTTCTTGTAAATACCTAAAAAAAAGAGTTACTTTAATAAGTAACCCTTTTTTTATAATAATTTATTATTATTATTCAATTATGTCAGAAACTACACCTGAACCAACTGTTCTACCACCTTCACGGATAGCAAATCTTAATCCTTTTTCAATAGCAATTGGTGTAATTAATTCTATTGTCATAGCAACGTTATCTCCTGGCATTACCATTTCTACACCTGCTGGTAAATCAATAACACCTGTAACATCTGTTGTTCTGAAATAGAATTGTGGTCTATATCCATTGAAGAATGGTGTATGTCTTCCACCTTCTTCTTTTGTTAATACGTAAACTTCTGATTTGAATTTTGTATGTGGATTGATTGATCCTGGTTTAGATATAACTTGACCTCTTTCGATATCTTTTCTATCTACACCTCTTAATAATACTCCTATATTATCTCCAGCTTCTGCTTGATCTAATAATTTTCTGAACATTTCAACACCTGTAACAACAGTTTTTCTTCTTTCTGCTGATAATCCAACGATTTCAACTTCATCTTGAACTTTAACAATTCCTCTTTCAACTCTACCAGTAGCAACTGTTCCACGTCCTGTAATTGTGAATACATCTTCAACTGGCATTAAGAATGTTTGATCTGTTGGTCTTTCTGGTGTTGGGATATAGCTATCTATAGCAGCCATTAATTCTTTAATTGGTGCGTATACTTCATCATCTGAGTTTGTAGATGTTGATTCTAATACGTTTAATGAAGATCCTTTTATAATTGGAATATCATCTCCTGGGAAATCATATTTAGATAATAAGTCTCTAACTTCCATTTCAACTAATTCTAATAATTCTGGATCATCAACCATATCACATTTATTTAAGTAAACAACGATATATTTAACTCCAACTTGTCTAGCAAGTAATATATGCTCTCTTGTTTGAGGCATTGGTCCATCAGCTGCTGAAACTACTAATACAGCACCATCCATTTGAGCAGCACCAGTAATCATGTTTTTAACATAGTCAGCGTGTCCTGGGCAGTCAACGTGTGCATAGTGTCTGTTTTCTGTTTCATATTCTACGTGAGCTGTGTTGATTGTGATTCCTCTTGCTTTTTCTTCTGGTGCTCCATCGATTTGATCGTAAGCTGTGTATTGAGCTTTTCCTAATAATCCTAAATATTTTGTAATAGCTGCAGTTGTTGTTGTTTTTCCATGGTCAACGTGTCCGATTGTACCAATGTTAACGTGTGGTTTTGTTCTTTCAAATTTAGCTTTAGCCATTTTTTAATTCCTCCTTTAATTTTTTGAGATTTCTCTCTTCTTTATTTAATTTTTAAAATTTAATGACTTTTACAATCACCTGCATTTTACACTATAACTAGCAAAATTGCAAGCTTTTATTTTATTATTTTAGTCTTCCTTCTTAGCTCTTGAAGCTACTATTGTTTCAAGAACTGATTTTGGAACTTCTTCATAATGAGATGGTTCCATTGAGTATGTTCCTCTTCCTTGAGTTTTAGAACGTAAGTCTGTTGCATATCCAAACATTTCTGATAATGGTATATATGAGTGAATTTCTTGCATTCCATCATTTCCATCCATTCCTTCCATTCTTCCACGTCTTGAGTTTACATCTCCTATAACATCTCCCATATATTCTTCTGGAACTGTTATTTCAACTTTCATTATTGGTTCTAATATAACTGATTTTGCTTGTTTACATCCTTCTTTAAATGCCATTGATCCAGCAATTTTGAACGCCATTTCTGAAGAGTCAACATCATGATAAGATCCATCTACTAATGTAGCTTTGAAATCTATAACTGGATATCCAGCTAATGTTCCTGCTTCAGCAGCTTCTCTAATTCCTTCTTCAACTGGTTTGATATATTCTTTTGGAACAACACCACCAACGATTTTGCTCTCAAATTCTATACCTTTACCTGCTTCTAATGGTTCCATTTCTAGCCAAACATGACCGTATTGTCCTCTACCACCAGATTGACGGATGAATTTTCCTTCTACTTTTACTGTATTTCTAATTGTTTCTTTGTAAGCAACAGATGGCTTACCAACACTACATTCAACTTTAAATTCTCTTTTTAATCTATCAACTATAATATCTAAGTGTAATTCCCCCATACCAGCAATTATAGTTTGACCTGTTTCTTGGTTTGTATATGTTTTGAATGTTGGATCTTCTTCTGCTAATTTTGCTAAAGCAATTCCCATTTTTTCTTGATTTGCTTTATCTTTTGGTTCGATAGCTATATCAATAACTGGTTCAGGGAATTCCATTGATTCAAGTATTATTGGATGAGCAGGATCGCATAATGTGTTTCCTGTTGTTACATCTTTTAATCCAACTGCTGCTGCTATATCACCAGCATATACTTTTTCAATATCTTCTCTGTGATTTGAATGCATTTGAAGAATTCTACCAATTCTTTCTTTTTTATCTTTACTAGAGTTTAATATTGTTGATCCTGATTCTAATGTTCCTGAGTAAACTCTGAAGAAACATAATTTTCCAACAAATGGGTCTGTAGCAATTTTAAATGCTAATGCTGCAAATGGTTCTGAATCTGAAGTTTTTGCTTCTGTTTCTTCTCCATCTAATGTTTCACCTTTGATATGAGCTATATCTAATGGTGATGGCATATAAGCAACTATTGCATCTAATAATTCCTGAACACCTTTATTTTTGTATGAAGAACCGCATGTTACTGGTACTATTGCGTTAGCAATTGTTCCTTTTCTTAATCCTAATCTGATTTCTTCTTCAGAAAGTTCTTCACCTTCTAAATATTTCATCATTAATTCTTCATCTTGCTCAGCAACTGATTCTATCATTTTTTCACGATATTCTTTTGTAAGATCTACCATATCTGCTGGTATTTCTTGTTCTTCAACTTCTTTTCCTAAATCATCTTTATGAATATATGCTTTCATTTTTATTAAATCAACGATTCCTTGGAAATTATCTTCTGCACCAACTGGTAATTGAATTGGAACAGCATTTGCTTTTAATCTATTTTTTAATTGGTCTACACAAAGCATAAAGTTTGCTCCTGTGATGTCCATTTTGTTTACGTATACCATTCTTGGTACACTATATTTGTCAGCTTGTCTCCAAACTGTCTCTGTTTGTGGTTGAACTCCACCTTTTGCTGCTAAAACTGTTACAGCACCATCTAATACTTTTAAAGATCTTTGAACTTCAACTGTAAAGTCAACGTGTCCTGGTGTATCGATAATATTTATTCTATTATTATCCCAAAAACATGTTGTACAAGCAGAAGTAATTGTTATACCTCTTTCTTGTTCTTGAGCCATCCAGTCCATTGTTGCTCCACCATCATGAACTTCTCCTATTTTATGAGTTTTTCCTGTATAAAATAAGATTCTTTCAGTAGTAGTTGTTTTACCAGCATCTATGTGAGCCATTATTCCTATATTTCTTGTTCTTTCTAATGGGTAATCTCTTCCAGCCACTTCTTTCTCCTCCTATTCATCACACATCAATGTACTCCTCATTCATAATTCAAAAATTTTATAAATAAAATCTTAAAAGTTACACTAACGAGAAATACTTTTATATGCAATTATATTCTTTATTAAACTTTTAATTCTACTATTTGTAGTTTTACTAACTGTTACGAATTTGTGAGTTACAGTTAGTTAATACGACTGTCTTTATCAAATTTGAGTTCTACCATTTATAATGTGCAAAAGCTTTATTAGCTTCAGCCATTCTATGTGTATCTTCTTTCTTTTTGAAAGCTCCACCATTTCCATTTATAGCATCTATTATTTCTCCAGCTAGTTTTTCAGACATTGTTTTTTCATGTCTTTTTCTAGCATATGATACTAACCATCTTAAACCTAAAGTTTGTCTTCTTTCTGGTCTGATTTCTAATGGTACTTGGTATGTTGCTCCACCAACTCTTCTTGCTTTTACTTCAAGAACTGGCATTATACTTTCTAATGCTGCTTCAAAAACTTCTAATGGATCTTTTTGTTCTTTTTCTTTTATTATATCGAATGCACCATATACTATGTTTTGAGCAACTGATTTTTTACCATCTAACATTATATTGTTGATTAATTTTGTTACAACTTTACTATTATATAATGGATCTGGTAATACATCTCTTTTTGCTATATATCCTTTTCTTGGCACTATACTTCCCTCCATTCATTGCATATTTTTTTATGCTTAATTTTTACTTTCTTCTGCACATAATGCAGAAAGGTACTCTGGAAAGACTTTTTCACTTTCCCGTAATAGTGCAAGAACTTTTATTTATATTTTATAAAAAAGATTTATGCACTATTATCAATCATAAATTTTATTTTTTAGGTCTCTTTGCACCGTATTTAGATCTAGCTTGCATTCTATCTTTAACACCCGCTGTATCTAATGTACCTCTAATAATGTGGTATCTAACACCAGGCAAGTCTTTTACCCTTCCACCTCTTATAAGTACAACACTGTGCTCTTGTAAGTTATGTCCTACACCTGGTATATAAGATGTAACTTCATATCCGTTTGAAAGTTTAACTCTGGCAACTTTTCTTAAAGCTGAGTTAGGTTTCTTAGGAGTAACTGTTTTTACAACTGTACATACACCTCTTTTTTGTGGTGCTCTGTGATCAGTTTGAACTTTTTTTCTTGAGTTATATCCTTTTTGTAACGCAGGTGCTGTTGATTTTGTTGTTGATGTTTTTCTACCTTTTCTTACTAATTGATTGATTGTTGGCATTCTCTTTTTCACCTCAATTCTTTAACTTAAATTTTATTTTGCCTAATTCATTAAAAATATTCTTTCTATACTATAATAAGAATTAAACAAAATAATACGCTATTATATAGGATTCCCTATATAATAGCGTATCTATTTTATCATCTTTGTTATATATTGTCAATACTTTTGGAAGTATTTTACATCCTTTATTTCCCTAAGGTTTAACTAAATTTATAATGTTAAATCTTCATCATCTTCTCTTTGTAATTTTTCGTATTCTTTTTTAGCATTTTTACTTGCAATTTTAGCTTTTTGACCATTTCTAATTAAATCTTCTCTACCTTTTTGTTTAGCTTTTTCTACAACAGCTTTTTGTCTTTCATTAAATACTTTCTCTTGTTCTGGTGTTAATGTCCAAGCTTTATCTCCTGAAGCATCTTCTTTTATTTCATCTATTTCTTGTTTTATTTGTTGTTTTACCCAATCTTCTTTTCTTGCATCAGTTAAAGTTTTTTTACCAAATCCCCATGTTTCTCTATGTGTAATTCTATACCATAAACGTCTTAGAGGACCTGGGTTTCTATATTCTACTGGTAATGCTTCACTATATTGTCTTTCTATTTCATCAGAATCTATATCTTCTCTAACTTTATCATATAATCCTTTTACAACATCTTCTTTGCTTCCTTCTTCTACTTTAGCAAAGTCTAAATTTTTACCTCTATGATCTACTAATTCTATATCTTGACCAAATAATTTTGCTGTTGTTGTTTTTTGACGTTTAGAAATATCTTTATAAGTATCTTTTCTTTTTTCTGCTTTTAATTTTTCTAACTCTAATTTATCCATATCTTTAAGATCATCAAATATTCTTGATACTTGTTTTTTAAATTTTACTTCATCTTTTGTTATATCAGAAATCTCAGATACTATAGTTGAAACACTTACTCCAGATTTTAATTCATCTTTCCAAGTTTTAACTTTTCCAGGATATAACTCAAATATATTATAATCAACTAATTCTTCTACATCTTTTTTAGTTTGTTCATTATAATATTCTTTAGTTTCTGATATAGCATCTCTCCAATCGATTTTTTGATATTTATCTTGTTCAAAAACTGTAAATAACTTTTCTGCATCTATTGATGATATTGTTTCTACTCCATTTTTAGTTTCTTTAGTTATATGTGATTCTATATCTGAAATTAAATTCGCTATTTCTGGATTACCATCTTTTAATTTTTCTATTTCTTTAAGACTTTTTTGCATCTCATTAAAATCTTTTTTTGTTAAAGCCTTACTATCATATTTTGCATTTTGAACTTGTTTAGTTATTTTTGATATAATATTTCTATATTCATTAGGTTCTTTAATTTTATCTATAATATTTTGGCGTTTTTCAATAGTAGTAAGTTTGGCAGATATTTTAGGTACTTCTTTTAATAACATACCTTGGTTTAAATATTTACCTTTTTTTGATAACTCTTTTTGTGCTTCTTTAAAAGCTTTTACTTTTTCTATTCTTTCAGTTCTATCAGCTATGATTTTATCAGCATCTTCTTCACGCTCAGACATTGATTTTGCTTGAATATCTTTCTTTTCAAAGTCCTCTATATTTTTTTGCATAGTATTTGTTTTGTTTGATTTAAAATCTTCTTCAATTGATTCAAATCCAACTCTATCATCTTTTTTTATGTTAAGTTCAATATTTTTTAATCTTTCTGATACTTCTTGATTTAAAAGATCGATAATCTTTTTAACATCTCCGCTACCTTCAATTCTTCCTTTTTCAATTACTGGATTTCTAGTTATGTAATTATCAATCTCTTCTAACTTGTCTTCAATTTCTTTTTTATCAAATCCATTTCTTGTTTGATTAATACAAATTTTGTTTAATTCGTTTGACATATCTGTTAATATTTGTAATACTGCATTAAAATCTGAAGCGACAAATAAACTATCAATTTTACTTTTTCCTACACCCATACTAATTCTCCTTTTTTATTATAAATTTTCTAAAATATCTAATCTTGCTTTTATTTTTGATACCAAAGTAATATATTCTTGTAGTTCTTCCCTAGTCAATTCTTTTACAACATCATCTGTTAACTTTGCTTCTATTAAAGCTAACTCTCTTTTGTATTCCTTTAATTCATTTTTATCCATAATAAATCTCCTTTCGTACACACAATCGGTTTTGTGCATAAGTACAACTATTATCATTTTAGCACAAAATACCATTTTTTACAATAGTTTGACATAAAAAATTTACACATTCCTTTTTTCTTTTTTTTACATTCACTATTCGACATTTCTATTTAAAAATATAATTTATATAACTACCTTTCTAATTTCTTCTATAGACCTATCAGCAAATATCTGATACTTTTTCTTCTTATCTTTTATTCTTTCTTCTAGTTGTGGCACAATTCCAAAATTCGCATTCATAGGTTGAAATTTAGAATTATCTGTAGATATATATTTGGTTAAAGCTCCAATAATTGTTTTTTCTGAAAACACTTTCTTTCTTTTCTCATATTCTCTATTATCTAAATTTTGCATATTTATTTTGTATCTTTCTACTGCATTGATTCCAGCTATAAATCCTGAAGATATTGATTCTACATATCCTTCTACACCTGTTATTTGTCCTGCAAAATATATATTAGGATTTTTCTTCATATTATATGTATTATCAAGTATTTTAGTAGAATTTATATATGTATTTCTGTGCATTACTCCATATTTTACAAAATTTGCTTTTTCAAGTCCTGGTATAAGAAAAAAAACCCTTTTCTGTTCACCATATTTTAAATTTGTTTGAAATCCTACTATATTATATATGTTTCCAGCCAAATTATCTTGTCTTAATTGAACTACAGCATATGGTCTGTATCCTGTTCTTGGATCTGTAAAGCCTACTGGTTTTAAGGGTCCAAATCTTAATGTATCTATTCCTCTCTTTGCCATAATTTCTATAGGCATACAGCCTTCAAAAATTTCTCTTTTTTCAAAACTATGTAAATTTACTACTTCTGCATTTATAAGTTCTTCATAAAATTTTTCATACTCTTCTTTATTCATAGGAAGATTTATATAGCTAGCCTTTTGTTTTTCAATTCGTTTTTTCCAATCTTCTATATCTTCATCTTTTTCTCTTTCCTCTTCATACCTATCTCCAAAAAAACCTATTTTCATATTTATAGAATCTTTTTCTACAATTGGAGCTGCCGCATCATAAAAAAATAATTTGTCATCACCTGTAATATCCGATATTTCTTTTGATAGTTTTTCAGAAGTTAAAGGTCCTGTCGCTATAATAACAATTTTATCTTTGGGTATTTCAGTAATTTCTTCTCTAATTACTTCTATATATTCATTATTATTTATTTGTTTTGTTACTTCTTCAGAAAATTTTTCTCTATCTACTGCTAGTGCCTGACCTGCTGGAACACTTACACTATCTGCTATAGGAATTAAACAACTTCCCAATAAACGTAATTCCTCTTTTAATAATCCACACGCATTTGTTAACAAATTAGATTTAAAAGAGTTGCTACATACTATTTCTGCCAAATTTTCATTACTGTGTGCATCTGAAAATTTATTTGGTTTCATTTCATATAATTTAACTTTAATTCCTCTTTTAGCTATTTGAAGTGCAGCCTCACTTCCGGCTAAGCCTCCTCCTATTACAATAATTTCATCCATATTTATTTCCTATTCTAGATTTTAATTGGCATAATAATCCAATCCAATAATTTTATTATAGCTTAAAACTCTAATTTTTCAATAACAAAACAATTACATTTAATTTACAAAAAAATGAACTTTGTATAAACAAAGTTCATTTTATAAGCTAACTATTTAGTTGTTTTTCTTTTTGCTTTACCCTTAGTAGTACTCTTTTTTGTAGTTTTCTTTTTGGTAGAAGATTTTTTTGTAACCTTCTTTTTCTCTTTTTTTATTTCTAATAAATCTTCTTTGGCTGGAACAAATTCTTCTCCTGGCTTTGGTTTATTCCAAGAAATATATTCACACCCCTCATTTTCACCTTTATTGTTTTCACAAATATAATAGTTACGTCTTTTTTTAGTTTTTCTAACTTGAACAACTCCACCACATACAGGACAAGGTACATCTATTGTTTCTATAATTGGTTTTGCATTTTGACATTCTGGAAATCCTGGACAAGCTAAAAACTTTCCATACCTACCATATTTTATTACCATCATTCTTCCACATTTTTCACACTGAACATCTGATTCTTCATATTCTAATTTAACATGTTCTAATTCTTTTTCCACTTTTTTAACAACTTCTTCAAATGGTGTGTAAAACTCTGATACTACTTTTTTCCAATTTTCGTTTCCTTCTGCTATTTTGTCAAATTCCTCTTCCATACTAGCTGTAAATTCTACATTTATAACATCACTAAAGTTTTCTATAAGTAATTTGTTTACAACTTTTCCTAAATCTGTTGGCATTAACTGTTTTTGTACTTTTTCTATATATCTTCTTGTCAATATCGTTGTTATTGTTGGTGCATAAGTACTTGGTCTACCTATTCCTTTTTCTTCTAATGTTTTTACTAAGCTTGCTTCTGTATATCTTGGTGGTGGCTCTGTAAAACTTTGTTTTGCCTCTATATCTTCTTTCTTTACTATTTCTCCTGCTATTAATTCTGGAATGTTTTCCATTTCTTCTTTTTCTTCATTTTCAACATATAAAGTCATATATCCTTTAAACTTCATTGTTTGACCATTTGCTTTAAAGTTATAATCATTTCCATCTATAAAAACAGAAACTGTATCATATATAGCTGCTGCCATTTGGCTTGCCATAAATCTATTATATATTAATCTATATAATTTATATTGATCTGGTGTTAGACTATCTTTTATAGATTCTGGTGTAAGTTCTATATGTGATGGTCTTATTGCTTCATGAGCATCTTGTGCTTCAGATTTTGTTTTGTAAAATCTGTTTTCATAGTAGTTTGCTCCATATGTTTTTTCTATATGTTCTTTTGCTGCACTTCTTGCTTCATTTGAAATTCTAGTAGAATCTGTTCTCATATAAGTAATCAAACCTGTTACACCATAATCTGGTAATTTTATACCTTCATATAATCCTTGTGCAACAGACATTGTTTTTTTAATTGAAAAATTTATTTTTCTAGAAGCATCTTGTTGCATTGTACTTGTTGTAAAAGGAGGAGCTGGATTTCTTTTTCTTTCTCCTTTTTTTACATCTACTACTTTGTATTCTGCTTTTTCAAGATCTTTTAATATAGCATCTACTTCTTCTTTAGAATGTAATTCTATTTTCTTTCCATCTTTTCCTACAAATTTACAATTAAATTTTGTTTTAGTTTTTTTATCTGAAACTTTCAAATTTATATTCCAATATTCTTCTGGAATAAAATTCTCAATTTCTTCTTCTCTTTCTACAATTAGTCTTACTGCTACTGACTGAACCCTACCTGCTGATAATCCTCTTTTAACTTTTTTCCATAGTACTGGACTTATTTTATAACCAACTATTCTGTCTAAAACACGTCTAGCTTGTTGAGCATCTGTTAAATTTAAATCTATTTTTCTTGGGTTATTTATTCCATTTTTTACTGCTTCTTTAGTTATTTCATTAAAAGTTACTCTACAAATACTATTCTCATCTATTCCAAGTATATATGCTAAGTGCCATGCAATTGCTTCCCCTTCACGGTCAGGGTCAGTTGCAAGATAAATATGTTTAGCATTTTTAGCTTCTTTTTTTAAAGAATTTATTAAACTTGCTTTTCCACGTATATTTATATATTCTGGTTCAAAATTATTTTCTATATTTATTCCCATTTTTGATTTAGGTAAATCTCTTATATGCCCCATTGATGCTAATACTTTGCTCTTTCCACCTAAAAATTTATTTATTGTATTTGCCTTAGCTGGTGACTCAACAATAACTAATTTATCAATCATTTATTTTCTCCCACTAAAATATTATTTATATTTTACCAATATTTTTATTACTTATGTATTGTAATTCATTATTTATATTTATGCAAGCAAAATTTAAAAGTATAGAAAAATCTATACCTTTAAATTTATTTTTTTATCATTTTTACAAGCTCATTATAAATTTTTTCTTCCACATTTGTAGGTGCTATAGTAGATGCTAACCTTCCCATTTCTTCTAATTCTTTTGGTTTTTCAATTATATCACTAATTTCATCTGATAGTTTTTTTCCATCTACAACTTTATTTAAAATAATTTTTGCTGCACCTAATTTTTTTAGTACTAATGCATTATCTTCTTGTCTATTAGCTGACATTGAAGGAAGTGGTATAAAAATTGATGGTTTACCTACAATTGAAATTTCTGTTATTGTCATAGCTCCACTTCTACATACAAACAAATCTGCTATATTCATTAGTTCTTCCATATTATATATATATGGTAAAATTTTTACATTTTTTAATGAATTTATGTATATATTTTCCTTTTCAAAACTTTCTTTTACTATATCAAATTGTTTTGTTCCAGTTGCCCAAATTATTTGATAATTTTCATTTTTCTTTAATTTTACTAATTCTGTAACTGCTTCATTTATTTTTTGTGCACCTTGACTTCCACCAAAAACTAAAACAATTGGTAAATCATTTCTTATTCCTAATTCTTCTAATATTTCTTTTTTTCTTTGGCTAGATATATCTAATTTTTTAATTTTTGTAGGTGTCCCTGTTACTACTACTTTTTTACATCCTTCTAACTTAGATTTAGTTTCTTTAAATCCTACTAATATTTCATCTACTTTTTTAGAATACATTTTTACCGCTCTTCCAGGGTAAGCATTACTTTCATGAAATACTGTTGGTATTTTCCTTTTTATAGCCATACTAAAAACAGGTCCACATATATATCCGCCTGTTCCTAAAACTAAATCTGGTTTAAACTCATCAAAAATTTTATCTACATCTTTCCTACTTGCTATTGTTTGACAGATATGTTTAAAATTTTTAAAAGAAATTTCTTTTTTAAATCCAAATGCTTCTATAGTTTTTAACTTATATCCTGCTCTAGGTACTAAATCATTTTCTAATCCTCGATTTGTTCCTATAAATAATATTTCTGATGATGGTTCTTTCTCCTTTATTTTATTAGCAATTGCAATTCCAGGATTTATATGACCTCCTGTTCCTGCTGCTGAAATAATTACTCTCATTAAACATCCCTACTATATATAAATTTGGAAATTTTAAGTTTTTCCATAAACTACTTACTATTTCTTGAAACACTTAGTAAAATTCCTACCGCTATTAAATCTGCAAGCATTGCTGAACCTCCATAACTAAAAAATGGAAGTGGCATACCTGTTACTGGTATTGTATTTGTTACAACAGCTATATTTATTAATGCCTGAAGACCTATCATTGTTGTTAATCCTATAGCTATTAAAGTTCCAAAAGAATCTTCTGCTTTTATTGCTATTACTATTCCTCTCCATACAAATAGAGCAAATAATAAAATAACTAAAACACATCCAAAAAATCCTAATTCTTCTGCTAGAACTGCAAATATAAAATCATTTTGTGGTTCTGGTAAATATAAATATTTTTGTTTACTATTACCAAGTCCTAATCCAAATAATCCTCCTGAACCAATAGCATATAAACTATTTGTTATTTGCCATGCTTCACCTGTTAAATCTGCTGATTCTAAATCAAGCCACGTTTGAATTCTTGAAAATCTAAAGTTTGCATCTCCACCTTCTGCTGATGTTTTTAAAAGAAGTCCTAAACCTCCTATTACTCCTAAAGCTCCTGATGCTAAAAAATATCTAAAAGCAGAACCTGCTACAAATATTTGAACACAAGTAATCGCAACAATTATAAAAGTTGCACTAAAATGATTTTGTAATATAAATATTGCAACAACTATTGGAATTAAAAAAATAAGTGGAAATACAAAACCTGGTACAAATTTTTTTATTTTATTTTTTTCTTTCATATCACTCAACATTGCTGCATAAAAAATTACAAATCCTACTTTTGCAAACTCTGATGGCTGAAATGAAAATCCTAATATTTTTATCCATCTCCTAGCACCACCTGCATAAGTCCCTGTGAATCCAACTGCTACAAGTAAAGCTAGTAATCCTAAATATATAATCCATTTAAATCCTTTATATATTCTATAATCTATTTTAGAAAGTGTTATCATTGCAAACAATCCAACTACCGCAACTATTCCCTGCTTAATAACATACTTATAACTATTTCCATCTTCTGAAAGTGCTGTAGGTGCACTAGCAGAAAGTAGCATTATTAGTCCTATACTTAAAAGCAACAATGTTACTATTAAAATAGAATAATCAAATTTTTTATTAAGAAATAATCCAATTTTTTTTGATTTCTTTGCCATTTGCTTTTACATAGTCCTTTGTAGATTTAGGTTTTTAAGTTATAAACTTTGGAAATTCCTATAACCATTAAATAATTAAAATTGCAATTGTTGATGCTACTATTGTAACGGCTGAAAATACACCTACTACTTTATTTTCTCTCCATCCACTTAATTCAAAATGATGATGTAATGGAGACATTCTAAATAATCTTTTTCCAGTTTTTCTAAAATACATTACCTGCATAATTACAGACAATGTTTCACATACAGGTATAATTGCAACTAATAATAAAATTAGAGGTAATTTTAAATATATTGTCATACTAGAAATTACACCACCTAATAATAATGAACCTGTGTCTCCCATCATTACTTTAGCTTTATAAAAATTATATATTAAAAATCCTGCACAGCATCCTACTACTATTGCTCCAAAAATTGAAATACTTTCATATCCCATTTTAATAGCCATTATTGAGATTGCTGTTATCATTATTGCACTTACAGATCCTGCTAATCCATCGACCCCATCTGTTAAATTTACAGCATTTGTTGCTGCTAGCATAACAAAAATTGTAAATGGTATATATATCCATATTGGTAATGTTAAATCATAATTAATAAATGGTATTATTATATCTGTTCCTATATTCGTATAATTTACTAAAAACATTGTATACACTACAGAAATAATTAAAAGTCCTAACATTTTTAATTTTGGATTTAATCCTTCTGTATTTTTTAAAACAACTTTTTTAAAATCATCTATAAATCCAACTATTCCAAACCCAATACTTGCTAATGCAATCGCTATAATTGGAACTATATCCTTTAAATCTATAATACAGTATGTGGTAGTGATAACTATAATTGAAATAATCATCATTATTCCACCCATTGTTGGAGTTCCTTGCTTCTTTAAATGAGCTCTAGGTCCATCCAATCTTTCACTTTGCCCTACTTTTAATTTTTTTAAAATAGGTATAATAATTTTTCCTAAAGTCGCAGTTAAAATAAAAGATATTATTAAATAAATTATTTGTTTAGTCATCTTTTTTCTCTCCTAATATTTCTTTAACAATCACTCTTTCATCAAAAGGATTTTTCTTTCCATCTATTTCTTGATATGTTTCATGACCTTTTCCTGCCAAAATTACTATATCTCTTTTATTCATCATTTTTATAGCTTTTTTTATAGCTTCTTTTCTATCTATTATAATCTCATACTTTCCTTTTGTTTTTGATATTCCTGTTTCAATTTCATTTATTATTTGTTCTGGATCTTCTGTTCTAGGATTATCAGTTGTTACTATTGTATAATCTGCTAATCTTCCCGATACTTCTCCCATTCTTGGCCTTTTTTCTGTATCTCTATCTCCACCACATCCAAATACACAAATTACTCTTCCAGGTGTGTATGTTTTTGTAGCTTGTAATACATTTTCTAAACTTTCTGCTGTATGTGCATAATCTATCATTATTGCTAAATCTTCTTTATTTGGTACAAGTTCATTTCTTCCTGGAACTATAATATTTGCTAATCCTTCTTTTATTTTTTCAGCATCTATTCCTAAACATACTGCAAGCGAAATAGCCGCTAATGCATTATATACACTATATCTTCCTGGAATATTTACTTTTACTCTCTCATTTCTTATTCCTATTTTTACCTTAAAGTCTACACTTATATTCGTTATTGTTATATCTTTTGCTATTAAGTCTGATTTATTATCTACTGAATATGTTTTTATATCACAATTTGGCGATGCTTTTATTATTTTATTGCATTTAAAATCATCACTATTTACAAATCCTTTTGGACACATTGAAAATAATTTTAATTTTGTTTCAAAATATTCATTCATATCTGCATGTTCTTTTAAACTAATATGATCTTTATATAAATTAGTAAAAATTCCATAATCAAAATCACATCCATCTACTCTAGATAATTTCAAACTTTGTGATGAAACTTCCATAACTACATAATCAACTTTTGCTTTTGCCATTTTATAAAATAAACCTTGAAGTTCTAAACTTTCTGGTGTAGTTCTATTACTAAATCCTAAACAGTCTTCACCAATATAATTTGCAATCGTTCCTATTAATCCTACTTTATATCCTGCTTTTTCTAAAATTGCTTTAATCATATAGGTTGTTGTTGTTTTTCCTTTTGTTCCAGTTACTCCTATTAATTTAAAATATCTTGATGGATTACCAAAATAATTACAAGAAACTCTTGCTAATGCTTTTCTTGTATCATCTGTTATAATAACAGTTATTCCTTTTGGTATTTTTATTTTCTTAAAATCTGCAGACATATCAAGCATAACTGCTGTAGCACCATTTTCAATTGCTTCATCTATATACTCGTGTCCATCAAAATCATATCCTTTTATGGCGATAAATAAAGAATTTGGTTTAACTTTTTTTGAATTACATTCTACTTTCTTTATATCTATTTCCAAATCACCTTTTGATTTTAAATTTTCAATGCCTGTCAATAATTTCTTTAATTCCATTAAACATGCTCCTCCGATATTTATTCTATGTTATTATATAGTAAAAAAGTTTTTTTGTACAGATTTATTTATTAAAATATATTCAAAATCTATAACTATAGACTTGGTTTATTTGCAAAACCTTTACTATTAGGCAAAAATCTGATATAATATATATTACAATATGATATAGAAAGGGGTATAAATAATATGATGATACGGTTTGGTATTGGAGATTTTAAACTTTTAAAATCTTTAACAGATGAGGAGCTTGCCGCAACATTTGAATCTCTGTATCGTTCCGCTATTTTCCTTAAGGGATCTGTTGGTTTCAGGAATAGCTATAAAGACATCGTATGTGATGTTGTAGAACTTGCAGAAGTTGTTGCAGAAGAAATTGCAAGTAGAGCTAATCTCACATATATTAAATGTAATCATACTTTTAATATTAGAGATTTTACATTCTACACTCCGGATTTTAGGAAATGGCTTAACTCTCAGGAATCAGTTTCTAACAGGTTATTGCCTTGCTTTTCGTTCTGTTATGACCTTGAAAGCTATATTAAAAAAGCTTCCTCATTCTTTTAATTCCTTTCTCGGCGGGCTGTTACACTAGGCCCGCCATTCTTTATTATTTTTCTACTTTACTTTCTATTTCATTTGTAGGTTCAATTTCTAAATAACTTATAACTTCATTTAAAATCTTACCTGCGACTGGTGCTGCAACAGTTCCTCCTTGATGTCCTGATTCTCCTGTTGGATTGTATAAAGTAACTAATATACAAAGCTGAGGATCATCAGTAGGAGCTACTCCTATAAAAGATGTTACATATTTTCCTGTATTTACACCATCTTCAGAAGTTCCTGTTTTACCACCAACATTGTATCCTTGAACTCTCGCATTTTTCCCTGTACCTTCTGAAACAACAGATGTCATCATACTAAGCACTGATTTAGAAGTTTCTTCCGATATTACTCTATTTTTGTATTCTGGTTCTATATTATGAGTCTCTCCTGTTTTTGAATTTACTATTTGTTTTACTACTCTTGGTTTTACATATACACCATTATTAGCAATTGCTGATACCATGCTAATCATTTGAATTGGTGTTACTTCAAATCTTTGGCCAAAGCTTATAGTTGCAAGTTCAACTGGTCCCACCTTATCTTCTTTTAAAAATATAGAATTTGCTTCACCAATTAAATCTATTCCTGTTTTTTCTAAAAATCCAAATTTTTGTAAGTATTCATAATATTTATTTACACCTATTTTTTGACCTAAACCTATAAATACAGGATTACACGAATTCATAAGTCCTTGCCTTAAACTTTGTGATCCATGTGGTCTATAATATCTCCAACATTTTATTCTAGTACCAGCTATTTCAATACTTCCAGTACATGAATAACTACCTGCTTTATCTGGCTCAGCTATGCCCTCTTCTACTGCTGCCGATGTTGTTACAAGTTTAAAAGTAGAACCTGGTTCATATGTATCAGCTATCGCCTTATTTCTCCACATTCCTTGCAAATATGTGGATTTTTGCGAACTATCTAATTCACTCCACATTCCCAAAAGTTCCTCATCTTCAACCTGATATGGATTATTTAAATCATAAAATGGGTATGTTGCCATTGCAAGTATATCCCCAGTTTTAGGATTCATAATAACTACATTTCCACCATCTGTGCACACATTTTCTATACAAGCATCTTCTAAATATTTTTCAGTAATAGCTTGAATATTCATATCTATTGATAATATTAAATCATTTCCTTTTACTGATTCATTATAACTTTCTCCTGTATCGCCTATAATATTTCCTTTAGCATCCATCATTTTACTTATACTACCATTTTCGCCTCTTAAAACTTCATCATATTTTGCCTCTATCCCATCTAATCCTTGATTATCACTTCCGACAAATCCTATAATATGTGAAGCAAGTGTTGCATATGGATAATATCTCTTTGTATCTTCATCTATATTTATTCCTGAATATATATTATTTTCTTGCATCCATAATCTTAATTTATCAGTTTTTTCTTTTTCTATTCTTTTTACAATTGTTTCAATAGAACTTCTTCTACTTACTTTTTTTAAAACTTTCTCATAATCTAATTCAAATATCTCAGAAAGTGCTTTTGATATTTTTTCTCTATTTTCTTCAGATATGTTTACTGGATTTACTGTTACTGTTTCTACACTACTACTTTTTGCTAAAACTATTTCTCCACTTGAATCATATATTGTTCCTCTTCCTGCTGTTATGCTTCTACTTACATATTGCTGATTTTCAGATTTTCTTTTCCATTCCTCGCCTTCTACAAATTGAATTATCCCTACTCTAACAAATAATATCATCCATATTATACTAACTATTACTAATATAATGATTATTCTCTTTTTTAAACTTAAATTACTATTTTGCATTAGGTTCCTCCAGTTATTTTATAATTATTTAATTTTATTATCCTAAATTTAAAATAGAACTTTATGCGTTGTCCTTATTTTTGTTAATTTTATTATTTCCTTAATATTAGAAAAAGGATATGATCTGTTTTGATCATATCCTCAAAGGAGCTGTTGACAGCTACCAAAAAAATCACCAACTTACAGCTATATCGAGCTGTTTTTTGTTGCGCCGTGCAAAAGAGCCTGTGTCGCAAACTATCCCTAATCCACGAGTAGTTTTCACCACTGTTCCTTTTGGTCGTAACCTCAGGTTTGCTGCAACCATCACATAGGGGCCATACAGTTT
>CANEMG010000002.1 GCA_947428535.1 uncultured Clostridium sp.
TATTATCTATATATCCCAATGTCGCAATTCCATCTGAATCTGTTGAAAATTCTATAGGTTTTCCATTTACTTTAACTGCTACTATTTCATATCCTTCATCTGGTGTAACAATATAATCTCTTATAGTTTCTCCACCATATACTACTATTTCATAAGGTTTTTCATCTTCACCTGAAATATGTCCACCAGCAACCTCAATTTCTGTACCATCATTCATTACTTCCATATGATGATTTACTTTTGTAGTTATTTCAAAACTTTCTATATCATAGTAATAATATAGAATTACTTCATTTCCCTTATAAACACCTTTTTCATTACCTGCAATATCGGCTAAACTATAACCTTCTGCTAAAGTTTCATAATAATTATTTTCATCAAAATCAGGAATAGCACTAGCAGTGTATTCTTCTCCTTCATATCCTCTATATACTTCATCTTCTGCTTCACTATAATCACCTAAATATGTTTTATTATTAGTTCCAACATTATAGTGATGAACTATTAAAGTTGATTGCCTTTCCTCATAATAATATGTTACTTCTTTATCTCCTGAATATGTTCCTACAGCATCATCAGGAATTATATATTTGTCATTTAAATCTTTTATTAATTCATATTTGGTTAAATCTAGGCGTGGAGTTACTCTATAAATATCTCCTTCCTTACCCATATAAATATCATCTTCTGCAACTTTTGTTTCTGTATTGACTCCATCTCTATTTCTCAAATAGTGATGTACTGTTACTTTATCTAACTTTTGTAACTCTATATTTAAAACTTTCTCTCCTGCCTCTTCAACAGTATATTCTGATAAATATGTACTTTCATAACCATTTGGTATATCTATACTTTTAATCTCATATGTTCCAGATGGTACTTGAATTATTGCCTTTCCTTCTGAATTTGTAATAAATATTTTTTCAAAACTTTGCTCAGTATTTGTAATAGAAAACTTAGCATTTTCAATAGGTACATTTGTATTATCTTTTACATTTATTGTTAACTTTTCTGTACTTAATACAAAATCAACTCTAATTTCTTTATCTTCCATCACATTTGGTATTTCAGAAATAGTTACACTTCCATCTGAATTTAAAGTATGATTATATATCTTTCCATTTATAGTAATAGTTCCAATTTCATATCCTCTATTTGGAATAATTTTTATTTCTCTTGTACTTGAATCTCCATATTTTACTAATTCATATATAATATCATCTGATCCAGAAATTGTACCACCTTCGTTATTTTCTACTTTTGTTGATATTGAAAATTCTTTTCTCTTATTTAAAACTTCAAAATCTGATGAATTAGATAATCTAGTTTCAACTATATCTTGACCTTTTAAATAATTAAATAGATATGAATCATCATCATTTTTAGTAACTTCCAATTCTTCTGTATCTACAAATTTTCCACACTCAACTTCATTATCAGAATCAAATTTTATCATAAAAGCTTTTTCTGCATACGTAATTGTAATAGAATTTTCATCTTCTGTTGATATCTCTGCTATATTTTCAAGCAAATAATTATCTCCAACTTTAATATTAGGACTATTTGACTTTCCTAATACTATATATCCATTATCACTTGATTTAAGTACTGTTGAAATTTCTTCATTTTGTTCTCCAGTTATTGATTTTGCAGATAATACCTCTCCACTATTATTAATTCTAGCAATAACACTATTTTGTAAATAATATGATGTACTTTCCTGAGTTCCATCTTCGTTTTCGAATGTTTCTTCTATTAATTTATTATCAAATGTATAAGAATCTAATACTGCTTGTTCACTATTATAATTTCCAACAATAATATACTCATTTTGAACTATTTCAATAACATCTGTGATATTTTCCGCATCATTTCCTTGTAATGTCTTTGCCCATTCAACTTCACAATCAGAAGAATATTTTACAACAATTCCATCAGGATCTGTATTTTTATTACTTACTGTACAAGTACCTAAATTTATTGTACCCACAAATTCTCCTGTTGTTAAAAATCCTCCATCTGATGTAACTATTGCATTATTTACATTTATATAACCTTTTCCATTTACACTATCATCTTGTGGATCTGACTCTATAAACATAGATTTTTCTAATCTACCTTCTGAATCATATTTTAATACCATACCTTTTGAAGCATTTCTATCATTAGTTGCTTTTGGTCTTATAAATAGTCTTTTTTGAATAACATCTCCTGATTCTATATCTTCTGGTTCTGAAATTGTATTTCCTGAAAAAGTATTACCATATACTAAAAAACCTCCATCTGATAATACTTGTATATCTGTAACAATTTCATTCCTGCTTCCACCTATAGAACTAATCCATTCAATAGTACCATTTTCAGAATATTTAACAATTACAGAATCTGTACAATATTCTTTATTTTCATCTTCTTGTATATCTGGTACTTTAGCATCTTCAGTATTTTTTTCATAATATACTTTAATTATATTTTCTTCTATTCCATCTAATGTAATTGGTAAATTAGTATTTACAAAATTATATCCTTCAAATTTATTTGCCTCTATTTTTTCTGTTATATCACTTTCAGTTATTTCTTTTCCTATTTCTTCAAATAATATTTCTGTTAAAAGATCTTTTCTTTCATTATCATAATAATATTCTATTCTGTAATCTATATAGTTTTCTACTGATGAAGTAGGCGCATAAAAATCTGATGTGTTTTTAACAGTGTTTGACTCAATATTTATGGTTTTTCTAGAGAATTCTCCATATTTTATGTAGCCATTATCATTTGTTCTTATAATTTTATTATAAAAAATAGCACCTTTATTTCCTAATTCTTTTGACCATTCTATATTACCATTTTTATCATATTTAATTAATATACCATAATTTTCTAAATCATTTGTATATGTGTCATTACCTACTTTTAATTCACTACTATCAGAAGAAATATATGCTATTAAACCACCATCAGCTGTTTCTTCAATATTTATAATATCTTCGTATTCATTTCCACCTATTGAATCAGCCCATATAATTTTACCATTTATGTCATATTTTATTATTACAACATCACTTGAACCATTACTTATTAAAGTTGCAATTGGTGTATCGAAATTTTCATCTGTTATTCCTAAATTAAGAACATCTTCAAAAGTTCCATATCCTAAATACCCATCTGATACTCTAGTTACATAACCTATATCACTACCTACACAAACGCTACTTACATCTTTCCAGCTACTTATTCCTACTCCAAAATAGTAAGTATTATTAGTCAAATCATATTTATCTTCAATAGTTTTAATTTCTACTGCTTTATATAATCCCTCTCTTAAATCTGCTGAAATTTGTCCTTGCTCATTCGTTGTTAATGTGTAATACTCTTTCCCATCTATTATCTCTTTTGTTCCTAATATATTGTAGTTACTATCTAAAGCTATTTCTGTTTTTTCTTCTATTCCTTGCTCTGTTACACTATAAATAGCAAATTTTGTTCCTGGTAAAACTTGTAATGTTTTATCATCTTTATTTACTAATTTAAAAGTTGGTGTAGAAGTTTTACTTGTTAAAATTTTTACTTTTACTATATTTCCTTCAGTTAACTGATCTCCTATATCACCATCTGTTATAACTGCTTTTAATCCATCTGGTCTACTTTCTAATCTAAATTTTACATCATTTGCTTTTGTATATCCATCTGGAATAAATACTTCTTTTAATGTATACATATTAGCACTATGTTGATTTGCATCATATTCATATAAATTCTCTATAACAATTCTTCCATTTTCATCTGTTATATATTCACCAATACATTTATCTTCTCTATATAATCTATATTTTACACTTTCTAGCCCTACATTCTCTGTTCTAATAATTTTATTTATTTCTAAATTACATAAATTATTTTTAGTACCTTCAATATTTAAAACCGCAACTTGATTATCTTCTTCAGTTATAACTTCAGAAGATTTTACTGTTCCTTCTTGAATATATATTCTTTTTGTATTTGTTATTGTAAATTTTATATTTTCTGGTTTTATATATTCATTTGATCCCAATTCTTCTAAAGAATATTCTTCATTATAAACTAAACCTTTAAATTCTAATTGTCCTTCAAAATTTGTTTTTAATACTTTACTCTCTTCATAATTAGGTCCTGTTAATTTAAATTTTATATTAGGAATCTTATTACCTTGATTTCTATCTGTTTTAACTATTTTTAAATTGATATCAGCTGTATTATCATTTACTAATTCGATATCTTTATAAATAGCTGTAGCTGTATCAGTATTAACACAATTTTCTCCTATATATGCTGATACTGTACTTTGAATATATTTAAAATCAGTAAATTCTTCTTCTGTATAATTATTTACTATATAATCATCATCTATTTCCTTAGTATTACATACAGTAACACTGCTATTTGCCTTTATTTTACTTGTTTCTACCCTTATATATTTTACTGGAAACTCATACAAATAAGGATTTTCTGATGTATAGTTATTCCAATTATCTTTCGTAAACCTTGCAATCAATTCATTTGTTTCATCATCATATACTCGTATCTCGCCTTCTTCTCCTAAAGAATTTTGTGCATTTTTAAAGGAAATACCAACATTTTTAGACATATTTTCCATACTAATAGTTGTTTCATCAGATTTAACAATTTGATCAGCTATATTTCTATCATCTTTTGATGTTTTTATTACATATCCATCATTTTCTAAAACTGATGATGCATTCCAAATAACGTTATATGAATCAATTTCATCTTTATTTGAAATATTATTATATAAATTTTGTATTTTTTCTTTTGAAACAATATTTTGATTTTCGCCTAAATCTTTTTCTCCAATACTAACTGCAACTTTAGTCTCATCAACTGTTTTTTCTGTATATTTTATTGTTATATTTTCTGTTGCATTTTCTGAATATGCTGGATTATCAAATTCTCCTGTACTGTTATTATATCCACCATAAAACACTTCTACTGGTATATTAATTTCTAATAAATCTATATTATCAAAATCAATAGCCTCTAATGGATATACTAAGTTTATAGAAAATTTATTTACCCTGTTATTTCCATATACACCATCTGCAGTCTTTCCTTCAAGTTCTCCTCTATACGCATTTAATTCCTTTGTATCTTCATAATATTCAGAAGCAGTATTTGGTGCTATTGCTTCTGCACTTTTGGGAAAATATCCATTTATTTCTGGAATATCCATTTTTATATTTACATCTTGTAAATATAATTCATTCTTAGTTTCTTGCACATATACATCAAATTTAACCTTAAATTCATTGTTTACTCTATCTATTGCCGTTTCTAAATCTTTAATTTGATTCTTATTTTCTTTACTTCCATATACGTACTCTGGTACTTCTGCTGCTATTTCTCCATACCAATCAACAATAAATTCTACTTTTTTATTAATTTGTATTTCTTCACCTTCTGTTGTAACATAGGTACCTTTTAATGTTATTGTATTTATTTTACTATAAGCATTTATATCACCATTTAAAGCATCCGTTTTCTTTGTTTCGTAATCATAATCTCCTGAATGCACTTTTCCTGTTAATGTTTTATTTTTATTTGATATTGTATTTAAAGATATTGATTTTACATTATTACCAACAACATTTTCTGTTATTTCATCATCTTGTAAAATTGCTGTTTGCATATATATATTTCCTGGATTACTTTCTATCTCTGTTCCAAATTCATCTAATGTTTTTTCTGCCTCATTTACAATAATCTCAGCATCTCTTAATTCACCACCTGATACTCCTAACTGCATATATAGTGTATCTTCTTTTCCAATTTGCTTACAAGTACCTCTTAATTTTTCTTCTATTCCATCTTCATTTAAGTCACGCAAAAAGAAAACATCAAAATTTACATTATTTCCTGTTCCTTCGATATTTTCTTCTCCTTCTATTACTTCAGCATATGTAATTGATTTTAGTAATTCTTTATCTCCTAGAATTTGATATGTACTTTTAATTCTGAAAAATAATAAACTAGCTATTACTATCACAAGCGATATAATTACTAAAATTATTTTCACCCTTCTTTTTTGATTCTCTTGTAAACTCATTTAACTTCTTCTCCTTAATATCAGTGGTTTTTATAAGTTAAATATACTACTTTCTTATATAAATAACAATTTCACTATTGTTACAATAAATACATTTTACGTAAGGAAGTACTTTTCATAGATTTTATTTCTTTTTTATATACTTTTTTTAACATTTGTAATATTTATATGCCATTTTTAATGTTTAGCTTAGGGATACTTATTGTTCGATGCGCCAATTTTGTTGTACAAAATCGTGTGCTAAAATTAGCGAAGCTTTTATTTAGTAGGAAATGCAGAGCACTTTCATACTAAATAAAAAAGATGAGATAGATATTTTAATATCTATTTCATCTTTAAAATCTTGATATACATTTTTCTTATTAAAACTTATTTTCTTATTGTTAAATTTACTTTCTTTTCTGTTTCTGTATAAGAATCATATACTGTAATTGTTACTTTTCCAGGTGCAACACCTGTAACTATACCACTATTATCGACTAATGCTATTTCTTCATCACTTGATGAATATTGTAATGTATCTATATAAGCATCTGATGGTGTTACTTTTAATTTCATTTGTAAGTCTTTCCCTACTCTTACTGTACTGTTAGTTGATGTAAAAGTCATTGATTTTATTGGTGTTATTACTCTTATACTTTCTGTTGCATCCATTCCATCATATGTTGCTGTTATTGTAGCCCTTCCATCTTTTACTGGTACTAATTCATTATCTTCATTTATTTTTACAATACTTTCATCTGATGATGAAAATTCTACTCCATCTGTAACTGTTTCATCGCCTGCTATTACTGTCATTTTAGCTGTTTCCTTTTTATTTTTTGAAGACAAATATTCTTTATCTATTTCTAATTTTAATTGTGGAAGTATTGTTGATGTTTCTGTTGATACTGGCTCTGTATATACTAATGCATAATTTCCAATATGTCCTTTATTTAAAACTAAATATAATGCTATTAATGATACTATTATAAATATTATTATTGAAATTACTAAAATTCTTCTATTTTTCATTTGAATCTCCTTAAATCTTTTACTGTAAACTTACATAATTATTATACACTATCTATCTTTTTAAATCAATACAACTTATTTCATTTTTTTCTTTCATTTTATAATACAAAAAAAGCATTTAAAGAATTTTATAAATCCCCTAAATGCTTTTTAATTCTATTCTGTTACTTGAGTAACTTCCTCTTCTGGCACACTGTCTTCTAACTCAGTATTTATTTTTATATCTTGGTAACGTCTTAAACCTGTTCCTGTTGGAATTAATTTTCCTATGATAACATTTTCTTTTAATCCCATTAGATTATCAATTTTACCTTTTATAGCTGCTTCTGTTAATACTTTAGTTGTTTCTTGGAATGAAGCTGCTGATAAGAAGCTTTCTGTTGCAAGAGATGCTTTTGTTATTCCAAGTAATACTCTTCTATATGTTGCTGGTTTCTTTCCTTCTGCTATTAATTCTTCATTTCTTGATTCAACTTCTAATAAGTCTACTAATGTTGTACTTCAGAAATAATGTAAGTATAAACTCCTTCTACTCCTTTTACACTAAGTAAATCGTTTGGATTTATAGAACCTTCTGTAATAGGATCTCCAGCTTTAACTTCATCACCATCTTTTACTTTTAGTTTTGAACCAAAGCTAATTGTATATGTTTTACTATTGTCTTTACTTGTAACAATAACTTCTTTTCTCTTTTTCTCATCACTAACTTTTACTGTACCATCTATTTCAGTAATTATAGCTAAACCTTTTGGATTTCTAGCTTCAAATAACTCTTCAACTCTAGGAAGACCTTGTGTAATATCTCCTCCAGCTACACCTCCTGTATGGAATGTTCTCATTGTAAGCTGTGTTCCCGGCTCACCAATTGATTGAGCGGCGATAATACCAACTGATTCTCCTTCATTTACTCTCTCACGTGTTGCTAGACCCATACCATAGCATTTAGCACATGCTCCATGTCTTGCTCTACATTCTAATATAGAACGAACATTTACTTTAGTATATCCTGCATTTACTATTGCTTTTGCTGTTTTATCATTTATCATTGTATTTGTATCTACAATTACATCTCCTGTTTTTGGATCTTTAATATCTTCTACAGGATATCTACCAACAAGTCTTTCTTCTAATGGTTCTATTATTTGATTTCCATCTTTAATATCTTCTACTTCTATTCCTTTTGTTGCTCCACAATCTACTTCTCTTATGATAATATCTTGTGAAACATCAACTAATCTTCTTGTTAAGTATCCAGAGTCTGCAGTTCTTAAAGCTGTATCTGTTAAACCTTTTCTAGCTCCATGGGCAGAAATGAAATATTCAAGTGAATCTAGTCCTTCACGGAAACAAGATTTAACTGGGATTTCAACAGCTTTACCTGATGTGTTAGCCATAAGTCCACGCATACCTGCGATTTGTCTTAACTGATTCATATTACCACGGGCTCCAGATTGTGCCATCATGTATATTGGGTTTAATTCATTAAAGTTATTTTTCATAGCTTCTGTTACATCATCAGTAGCTTTTTCCCAAATTTTAATTATAGCATCATATCTTTCATCGTTAGTAATCATACCACGTTGATATTGTCTGAATATATTAGATACATTTTCATCAGCTTGTTCTAGTATATCTTTTTTAGCTTCTGGTACAGCAACATCAGCAACGGAAACTGTTATAGCTCCTTTTGTTGAATATTTATATCCTGTAGCTTTTATATAATCTAGTACTTCTGCTGTTTTTGATAATCCATGTACATTTATACAATTTGCAACTATTTTTCCTAAATTCTTTTTGATAACTGGGAAATCAATTTCTAAATCAAATTCTTTTTCTGGATCTGTTCTGTCTACAAATCCTAAATCTTGTGGTATTCCTTGATTATATATTAATCTACCAACTGTAGTTTCTATTGTTTTATGTCTGATTTCTCCGTTTTCATCTTCTTTAAATCTTCTTACTTTAATTTTACAATGTAATCCTACATCACCATTTTGATAAGCCATCATAGCTTCATCTTCATCTTTAAAATATAATCCTTCACCTTTTTCACCATCAATTTGAACAGTTAAGTAGTATGCTCCAAGAATCATATCTTGTGTAGGTACTGTAACTGGTTTACCATCTTGTGGTTTTAATAGGTTGTTTGTAGATAACATTAAATATCTTGCTTCTGCTATAGCTTCTGGTGTTAATGGAACGTGTACAGCCATTTGGTCACCATCAAAGTCAGCATTGAAAGCTGTACATACTAATGGATGAAGTTTAATTGCTCTACCTTCAACAAGTATTGGTTGGAATGCTTGAATACCTAATCTGTGAAGTGTAGGGGCACGGTTTAACATTACTGGGTGATCTTGTATAACTTCTTCTAATATATCCCATACTTCTGGTCTTAATTTTTCAACCATTCTTTTTGCATTTTTTATATTATGCGCAATTCCTCTTCCAACTAATTCTTTCATAACAAATGGTTTGAATAACTCAACTGCCATTTCTTTTGGAAGACCACATTGATAGATTTTAAGTTCTGGACCTACAACTATAACTGAACGTCCTGAATAGTCAACTCTTTTTCCTAAAAGATTTTGACGGAATCTACCTTGTTTTCCTTTTAGCATATCTGATAATGATTTTAGAGGTCTATTTCCAGCTCCTGTAACAGGTCTTCCTCTTCTACTATTATCTATTAAAGCATCTACAGATTCTTGTAACATACGTTTTTCGTTTCTTACAATTATTTCTGGTGCTCCTAATTCTAATAATCTTTTTAATCTGTTATTTCTATTTATAACTCTTCTATATAAATCATTTAAATCTGATGTAGCAAATCTACCACCATCTAATTGAACCATTGGTCTTAATTCTGGTGGAATAACTGGTATAACATTCATTATCATCCATTCTGCTTTATTTTCAGATACTCTAAATGATTCTACAGTATCTAATCTTTTTATGATTTTAGCTCTTTTTTGTTCACTAGCTTTTGCAAGTTCTTTCTTTAATTGTGTAGATAATTTATCCATATCTACTTCAGCTAATAATTTTCTTATAGCTTCTGCACCCATTTCAGCTTTGAAAGATCCTCTTCCATATTTTTCAACTGCTTCAACGTATTCTTTTTCTGTTAATACTTGACATTTTAATAATCCAGATGTTCCTTTATCTGTAACTATATATGATGCAAAATATATAACTTTTTCTAAGCTTCTAGGAGATATATCTAACAATAATCCTATTCTGCTTGGAATTCCTTTAAAGTACCAAATATGTGCTATAGGAGCTGCAAGTTCAATATGTCCCATTCTTTCTCTTCTAACTTTTGCTGTTGTAACTTCAACACCACATCTATCACATACTATTCCTTTATATCTTACTCTTTTATATTTTCCACAATGACATTCCCAGTCTTTTGTTGGACCAAATATTTTTTCACAAAACAAACCATCTTTTTCTGGTTTTAAAGTTCTATAATTTATAGTTTCAGGTTTTTTTACTTCTCCATGAGACCATTCTCTTATTTTCTCATCTGAAGCTAATCCTATTTTTAACTTATTAAAAACTTCTAATTCTTCCACTTTTAAAGTAGCCCCCTTATAATACTTTATCTTTTACTTAGGTAGCCAATACTATTGTTTACCAAATTTTCAAATATACTTTAAATTATACACAGCTGTACAATTCCATTACGTAATTTAAAATATTTTGAAAATATTTTATTAAATTATAATTCTTAATTTTTGATTTATATATTTTTTGAACTGAAGAATTCGAATGTAAACAGAATATTTTATTATTAATTGTTTATTTTATATAAGTAGGGAATCTCAATTTTATATTGAGAGCACTACTTATATAAAATATTACAATTATTATAAAACATGTCGGAATACCGAGAATTCGTAAGTAAGAAAAATATATAATCAAAAATAATATTTTTTATTTTAAAAATTATTTTTCAAATTTACTCATCATCTTCTGATCCAGAAAGTTCTTTAAATATCTTCTCATCAGGCAAATCTTCTTCATCTAAAATATTAGTAAAGAACTCATCATCATCACTTTCAGCATCTTCAAGTTCTTCTTCAGTAATAGCATTTAGATTTTCTTCTTCAAGTTCACTTTCATCAATTCTTTCTTCAATTCCATCTAAACCTTCTTCTGTATGTTCTTTAATCTCAATTTCTTCATCAGTATCACTATAAAGTTTTACATTTAAACCTAAAGATTGTAATTCTTTTATTAATACTTTAAATGACTCTGGAATTCCTGGTTCAGGAATATTTTCACCTTTAACTATTGCTTCATATGTTTTTACTCTTCCTACAACATCATCTGATTTAACAGTTAATATTTCTTGAAGAGTATATGCTGCACCATAAGCTTCTAATGCCCAAACTTCCATCTCTCCAAATCTTTGACCACCAAATTGAGCTTTACCTCCAAGAGGTTGTTGTGTTACTAATGAATATGGTCCAGTTGAACGAGCATGTATTTTATCATCTACTAAGTGGTGAAGTTTTAACATATACATTACACCAACTGTAATTGGTTGATCAAATGGTTCTCCTGTTCTTCCATCATAAAGAATTGATTTACCATTTGTTTCTAATCCTGCTGTTTCAAGCATTGCTTCTATATCTTCTTCTGTTGCACCATCAAATACTGGTGTAGCCATTTTCCATCCTAACATTCTTGCTGCTGCACCTAAATGAACTTCAAGCACCTGTCCTAAATTCATACGAGAAGGTACACCAAGTGGATTTAAAACAACATCTACTGGAGTTCCATCTGGTAAAAATGGCATATCTTCTTCTGGTAATATTCTTGAGATAACACCCTTGTTACCATGACGTCCAGCCATTTTATCTCCAACTGATATTTTTCTTTTTTGAGCTATATAAATTCTTATTACTTGATTTACTCCTGGAGATAACTCATCTGAGTTTTCTCTTGTAAACACTTTAACATCAACTATTGTTCCAGCTTCTCCGTGTGGTACTCTAAGTGATGTATCTCTAACTTCTCTTGCTTTTTCACCAAATATTGCTCTTAACAATCTTTCTTCTGCTGATAATTCTGTTTCTCCTTTTGGTGTTACTTTACCTACCAATATATCTCCTGGTTTAACTTCAGCTCCAACTCTTATAATACCATTTTCATCCAAATCACGAAGTGAATCTTCACCTACATTTGGTATATCACGAGTAATTTCTTCTGGTCCTAATTTTGTATCTCTACATTCGCAATCATAATCTTCTATATGCATTGATGTTAATACATCTTCTTTTACTAATCTTTCATTTAATAGGATAGCATCCTCATAGTTATAACCTTCCCAAGTAGCAAAAGCTATAAGCAAGTTTTTACCTAATGCCATTTCACCTTTGTCTGTAGCAGGTCCATCTGCTATAACATCTCCACGTTTAACTGCTTCTCCTTCTTTTACTATTGGTCTTTGGTTTATACATGTACTACCATTTGTTCTCTTAAATTTTCTTAAATGATATGTTTTCTTTTCACCAAGTTCATTTTTAACAACTATTTTGTCTCCTTCAACAGTTTCAATAGTTCCATTTTCTTCTGCTAATACCATAACTCCTGAATCTTTAGCAGCTTTGTATTCTATACCAGTTCCAACCATAGGTGAATCTGTAATCATTAAAGGAACAGCTTGACGTTGCATGTTTGATCCCATAAGTGCACGGTTAGCATCATCATGCTCTAAGAAAGGTATCATTGCTGCACCTACTGAAACTAATTGTTTTGGTGAAACATCTATATAATCAACTTGTGATTTTTCAATTTCTTTTATTTCTTCTCTGTCTCTAACTCTAACTCTTTTATTTACTAAACAGTTATTTTCATCAAGTGGTTCTGATGCTTGACATATAATGTACATATCTTCTTAATCTGCTGTCATATAAGTTACTACATCTGTTACTTGACATGTTTCTTTATTTATTTTTCTATATGGTGTTTCTATAAAACCATATTCATTTATTATAGCAAATGTTGAAAGTGCTGATATAAGTCCAATGTTTGGTCCTTCTGGAGATTCTATTGGACATAGTCTTCCATAGTGAGTATAGTGAATATCACGAACTTCGAATCCAGCTCTTTCTCTAGATAATCCTCCTGGTCCTAATGCTGAAATTCTTCTTTTATGTGTTAATTCTGATAATGGATTTGTTTGATCCATAAATTGTGATAATTGAGAACTTCCAAAAAATTCTCTAATTGAAGATGTAATTGGTTTTGTATTTATTAAACTTTGTGGTGTTACTACATCTAAATCTTGTAATGTCATTCTTTCACGAACAACTCTTTCAAGTCTTGTTAAACCAATTCTAAATTGATTTTGTAATAACTCACCAACACATCTAATACGTCTATTTCCTAAATGGTCTATATCATCTATATATCCTAATTTTGGTTTTGCAGGATCTGATATAAGTACATTGTATTCTAAGTTTAATAAGTAGTTAATTGATGCTAATATATCTTCTGTAACAATATGTTTTGGAATTAATTCATCCATTCTTTCATCTAATGCTTTTTTTAGTTCTTTATCATTTTTTGTTGTTTCTAATATATTTTGTAATACTGCATAATTAACATCTACTTTAATTTTTAACTCATCAGCAATTTTAGGATCTATATAAGCTTTTATATCAACTATACCATTTCCTATAACTTTTGCTTTTTTACCTTCTATATTTACATATACTACATTTATTCCAGAATCTTGAATTTGTTTTGCTACTTCTCTAGATATTTTTTCATCTTTTTCTACAAAAACTTCTCCTGTTTCTGGATTTGCTATTGTTTCATATGCTACATGATTTACTATTCTTGAAGCTAAACTTAATTTTTTGTTATATTTGTATCTACCAACTTTTGATAAATCATATCGTCTATTATCAAAGAATAATCCATCAAATAAATTTCTTGCAGCATCAACAGTTGGAAGCTCTCCTGGTCTTAATTTTTTGTATATTTCTATTAAGGCTTCATCTGCTGTTTTTACTGGATCTTTAGCTATTGTTGCTAATAATTTATCTTCTTCTCCAAAAAAGTCTACTATTTTTTCATCTGTGTCTAATCCTATTGCTCTTAATAATGATGTTACTGGTAATTTTCTTGTTCTGTCTAATCTTACCCAAAATACATCATTACTATCAGTTTCATACTCTATCCAAGCTCCTCTTATAGGCATTACTGCTCCTGTATAAAGTTTCTTTCCTGTTTTGTCATAGCTTGAATCATAATAACAACCTGGTGAACGAACTAACTGACTTACTACAACTCTTTCAGCCCCATTTATAACAAATGTTCCACTATCAGTCATAAGAGGGAAATCACCTAGGTAAATCTCTTGCTCTTTAATTTCTCCTGTTTCACGGTTAATTAATCTAACTTTTACGTGTAATCTTGTTGAATATGTTGCATCTCTTTCTTTTGATTCTTCTAATGAATATTTTGTTTTGTCTTCCATGTAGTAATCAAAAAATTCTAATACTAAGTTTCCTGAATAATCTACTATAGGTGAAACATCTTTTAATACTTCTCCTAACCCTTCTTCAATGAACCAGTTGTAAGAATCTTTTTGAACTTTTAATAAATTAGGTATTTCTACAAAGTCACCTATTTTAGAAAAAGTTTTACGTACACATTTCTCGTGTACAAC
>CANEMG010000003.1 GCA_947428535.1 uncultured Clostridium sp.
AAAGCATCAGCAGTATTAACAAATGTAGCAGAAATTGCAGAAGATGGAATTTTAGATAGAGATTCAACTCCAAGCAATAATGACTATACACAAAAAGATAATGATACATTAAACTACACAGGAGATAAAGATAACAAAACAGACTTAGCAGATGACAATTATTTCTATAAAGGTAGAGAAGATGATGATGACTTTGAAAAAGTTAAAGTAGAAGGAAAAGTTTTTGACTTAAGCTTACAAAAATTTATAACAAAAATAAATGGAAATGCACCAGCTAAAAGTAGAGAACCAATTGTAGATGTTTCAAAATTAAAAGATGGAACAAGTACAAATGCGACATATACAACTACAAAATCAGCACTTTCAGTAGAGCAAGGAGATGTAGTAACATATAAAGTAAGAGTATATAATGAAGGAGATTTAGCAGGATATGCTGAAGAAGTAGCAGATTATATACCAGAAGGATTAGGATTTTTAGTAAATTATAGAACAAACGTAGATAATTATTGGTCAATTCCAGAAAATGCAAAAACAGTAAAATTAAATACTATAACAAATGGAACAAAAAACTTATCAGCAGATGATTTTAATGATATAAAGAATTTATCAGATGTAGATGTTGTATTAGGAAGTGCAAAATTAACATCAACAAAATTAAAATCTTCACCTACAGATACAAAGAATTTAATAAAAGCATTTGATAAAGAAAATGGAACAACATTAGATTATAAAGATATAGAAGTAACTTGTATAGTACTTACAAATGTATCAACAGGAACAAATTTAAGAAATATAGCAGAAATAACAAAAGATTCTGATGAAAATAGAGAAGAAGTAATAGACAGAGATTCAACACCAGATACAGTAGATCCAAACAAATATCCAGGTGATGATGAAAAACAAGATGATCATGACTATGAAAACTTAACACCAGAAGAATTTGATTTAAGTTTACAAAAATTTATAACAGGAGTAAACGACAGCAAAGTTGATGGAAGAGAGCCAAAAGTATCAGTAAATTCTGAAGGTAAAGTACAATTTTCTTCATCAGTATCACCATTACAAGTAGAGAATAATGATATAATTACATATACAATAAGAGTATACAATGAAGGAAATATAGCAGGATATGCTAAAGAAGTATCAGATGATTTACCAGAAGGAATAGAATACTTACCTGATAATGATATAAACCAAAAATATGGATGGAAACTATACGATAAAAATGGAAATGAAACATCAGATGTAAATCAAGCAGTATCAGTAAAAACAGATTATTTGTCAAAAGATAAATCAGAAGAAAGAAAAGATGATTGTTTATTAAAAGCATTTGATTCTAAAACATCGCAAACACCTGACTTTAGAGATGTTCAAATAGCATTTAGAGTTGTAGAAAATAAAGTAAAAGGTCCAGGAAGAATTGTTAAAAATATAGCAGAAATAACAGATGATGAAGATGAAAATGGAAATCCAATAGATGATATAGACTCAACACCAGGAAATAATAAAGATGGTGAAGATGATATAGATGATGAACAAATATATGTAAAATATTTTGATTTAGCATTACAAAAAGATTTAATTAAAATAATAATAAACGAGAATGGAACAACAAGAGAAATATCACTTGGAGCAAATGATCCATTACAAAAAGTAGATATTAATAGAAAAAAATTAAAGTCAACAACAGTAAAATTCGTTTATAATATAACAGTTACAAACGAGGGAGAAATAGCAGGAAGTGCTACAGAAATTACAGATTATATACCAGAAGGATTAGAATTTATAGCAGAAGAAAATACTCAATGGACACAAGTATCAACAAATGTAATAACAACAAATGCATTATCAACAACTAGATTAGAACCAGGACAATCAGCTTCAGTTCAAGTAGTATTAAAATGGATAAATTCAGAAAACAATTTAGGAATAAAAGTAAATACAGCAGAAATAAGTAAAGATCAAAATGATAGTAATACACCAGACATAGATTCAACACCAAACAATAGAGTTCCTGGTGAAGATGATATAGATTCTGCAGAAGTTTTCTTAGGAATTTCAACAGGTACTGCACCAACATATATTGCACTTACAACAACAATACTTGCAATAATGACAACAGGTGTAATATTAATTAAGAAATATGTTTTATAATAAACAAAATATAGAAAAAGAGCGATATTTATCACCAAGATAAAATCGCTTTTTTTATTTAGTAGGAAAGTGCTCTGCATTCCTACTAAATAAAAGTTTCGCTAATTTTTGCACACGATTTTGTACAACAAAATCGGCACATCGAACAAATACGCGGACAATTTAGTAAATTTTTGTATTTTGTAATTATTATATTGTCCACTTTTGTTCATACAAAAAAAGTATAAAAAGGAAATTTTTAGTGTTTACAATAAAAAATGTATATGATATAATTTAGCTTGAAGTAAGTTAAATGAGGTGTGAATGTATGAACCAAATATTAGATTATAATCCAAATAAGAGCTCAGGAGGAGGAACATCTGGTTCAGATAAAGTTGTAAGAGTTTTTGCAATCATATTAGCAATTTTTGCTATATGTTTATTAGCAGGTGGAGCTTATGGTATATATAAGAATAATAGTAATTCAGGGCTTCCAGCACAAGCTGCAACAAAAGCTCAAATAGATGTAGAACAAAAAGAAACAACAGCAGTAATAAAAGTAAAACATGACAAAGTAATTGAAAAATTGATATATAATTGGGATTCTGAAAAGGAAAATACAATAAAAGGTAGTGGAGAATCTGAAATGGAATCAGAAATTCCATTATTTGCAGGAGAGCATACTTTAAATGTTAAAGTAATAGATGTAGAAGGTAATGAAACAACATATGAACAAGCAATAACATCTGAGGCAGGAGAAGATAAATTATATCCTGTAATTGCATTAAATGTAAATAATGAAACAAAAAGATTAGAAATAACAGCAACTGATGAAACAGCAATTGATTATGTAACATATAGATGGAATGATGAAGAAGAACAAAAAATTGAAGTAGAAGAAGATGATAAGAAAATAGAATTTGATATAGAAATATTAAAAGGAAAAAATGATTTAACAGTTATAGCAGTAGACAAAAACAAAAATACAACAACAGAAGTAAAATCTTTCTCAGGAGTAACAAAACCAGATGTAAAAGTAGTAATATCAGCAGATAAGAAATCAGCAGATGTATATTGTTATCATGAAAATGGAATAAAAGAAGTAAAATTCAAAATAAATGACCAAGACTACAATGGCGATATTGGAGAAGAACCACTTAAAGAAATTACATTTAATGATATAGCATTACCTGAAGGAAGTAGTACAATAACTGTAACAGTATCTAGTGTTGATGAAACAGAAACTGTAGTAACAGAAAATGTAGAAAATGGAACAGAAGGGTCAAATGATGAAGATATAAATATTTCTATTGAAAAATCTGAAGCAGATGAAACAAAAGCTACTATAAAAACAAGTTGTGCATCTGGAGTAAAAGAAATAAAATTGAATGTAAATGATGTAGATTACAATGTAGATTTACAAGGTCAAGTAGCACCAGAAGTTGGACCATTTGATTTAGATTTAGTAGAAGGAAATAATAAAATAACATTAACAGTTATATCTGCTAGTGGTGCGGAAAAACAAGAAGTGAAAGAAATTTCGCGTTAAAATCAAATAGGACTTGATTTAGGGGCTTACATAAAAGTTAGTAAGCCCACTATTTTTATTATAATATTAGAGGTACGTATGGTTAAAGAAATATATGTAATAGAAAATGCTACAGAATTAAAAGAAAGATTAGCTCGAAATTTTACAAGAGAAAGTGATGAATATAAATTTAAAACGATAATATCTTCTGAACTTGAATTAGCCCTTAGAAGTATACCAGATTTAATAATTATAGATGAAGATAATGTTGATGTTAATATTGTAGAATTTTGTAAAAGTATTAGATCAAATGAAGATAATAGTATAACACCAATAATTGTAGTTGGTTCGAATACAGATAAAAATCACCAAATAGATATATTAAAAACACATGTTGAATATTACATAGAAAGACCAATAAATGATGAATGCTTTTATTATACAATAAAAAACATAATAGGACTATTAACTAAAAATAGGGGAATTAGCCCATTAACAGGGTTACCAGGAAATGTTCAAATTCAAGCAGAAATGAAAAAAAGACTATTAAATAAAGAAACATTTGCTATACTTTATTTCGACTTAGATAATTTTAAAGCATATAATGATGTATATGGATTTTCAAATGGAGATGAAATAATAAAATTCACTTCAAGAACAATTACAAAACACATTCACCAAATTCAAAATAGCAATAATTTTATAGGTCATGTTGGTGGAGATGATTTTGTTGCAATAATAGGAAGAACTGATTATGCTAAAGTATGTCAAAATATAATTGAAGAATTTGATAAATTTGCAATAGACTATTATAATGATATAGATATTGAAAGAGGATATGTAGAAGTTGCAAATAGAAGAGGAATTATAGAACAATTTCCACTTACTACAATATCAATAGCAGTATTAGAAGTAGATTCAAAAGTATATAAAACTACTCTTGAAATAGGAGAAGTAGCTGGACAAATAAAACATCAAGCTAAAACAATTTTAGGAAGTACATATGTAATAAACAAAAGAAAATTTTAAAGTGCATATTAATAGGCCAAAATTACTAAACAAAAAAGTTTAGAAATTTTGGTTTATTTTTTTTTTCTTTAAGTATATAATAATATTTGAAAATAAATGAGGAAAGAAGTTAAAATGTTAAAAAATAAACGATCATATTTAGTACCAATAGTTGGATTTGCACTTATAATATTAATTTCTTCAATGATACTCTATTTACCTATATGTAATTACAAAGAAATAAGTTTTAAAAATGTTTTGTTTACAGCAACATCAGCACTTACAACAACTGGATTTACAAAAGGACCATTACAAAATCAATTTAATTTTTTAGGACAACTAGTTTTAGCTATACTAATGGAAATAGGTGCAATGGGATTTATCATTTTTATATCTTATTTTTTAAGTGTAAAGAATAAGAAAATAAGAATGTCAGATATTATTTTGATAAATGATAATATAAGTAGTGATAGTTATGCTTCAATAAAAGAACATTCAATATTTATTGGAAAACTTATGCTTAAAGTACAAATTGCAGGAATTGTTTTTTTAGCATTAAAGTTTATACCTGTATTTGGGATATTAGAAGGGACTTGGCATAGTATTTTCCTTACAATATCTGCATTTAGTAATACTGGATTTACATTATTTGAAGGAGAAAGTTTAACTAAGTTTGCAAATGACATATATGTTCAAATAGTATTAATAGCACTTATGATTCTAGGAAGTATAGGAATATTAGTAATAGAAGATTTAAAGAAAAATAGAAAAAAGAAATTTAATAGATTAAAATTACAAACAAAAATAATTTTAACATATACATTGGGATTACTATTTGTACCTATGTTTGTAATGAAAATGTTAGATCCAAATTTATCATTACTTAATTGTTTATTTATGTCAGCAACAACAAGATCAACAGGATTTGCAATTACAAATGTATCAAATTTATGTGTAGAAAATAAAGTAATGCTAATGATATTGATGTTTATAGGAGGTTCTCCAACATCAACATCTGGTGGTGTTAAAATAATAACAATAGCAATATTACTTTCAACAGTAATGGCAACATTAAGAGGAAAAGAAGAAACAGTAATGTTTTGGAAAAGAATACCAGATACAAGTATACGAAAAGCATTTTCTATATTAATGATATTTATAATGGTACTATCTATTACTTGTGCAATATTTTATCATTTAGATAATATAAGTTTATTCAATATTACGTTTGAAAGTATTTCAGCAATAACAAATACAGGATTAACAATTACAGATTATGATACTTTGAAATTAAGTAGTGAGATGATAATCATGTTCTTAATGTATGTTGGAAGAGTAGGGCCACTTACAATGGTACTTGCAGTAGTAAATAAAGATAGAAAAAATATAGAATATCCTAGTGAAGATGTAATATTATAAAAGGAGAAGGGTTATGAGAAAACAATGTGTAATAGTTGGATTAGGAAAATATGGAACAAGTATTGCTAAAAGATTGTCAGATTCTAAAGTAGAAGTTTTAGCAATTGATAGTGATATGAAGGTAGTAGAAAAGGTTAGTAATTATGTTACAAAAGCAATTTGTATTGATGTAACATCAGAAGAAGCTTGGAGTAAAGTTCCATTAAAAGATTTTGATGTAGGTGTAGTGTGCTTTGGAGAGAATCTTACAGCTAGTATAATATCATGTATGGAACTTCAAGATGCAGGAGTAAAATATATTATTGCAAAAGCAGGTGATAAGCATCATAGACAGATACTTCAAAAATTAAATATAGATGAAGTTGTTTTTCCAGAGGAATTTGTTGGAGAAATTACAGCCCAAAATATAATAGAAATGGAAGAAACAAAAAGATTAAAGTCTTAAAATTATAATAATAGTTGTATTAGTAAGAGTTTTAATGTAAAATATCATAATATAAAATTAAATCAAAGGAGAACGTTATGAGCGAAAAATTAGTAAATGCCATATTAGGTGTATTTGGAGGACTTACAGCAATTGCATATGGTAAAGAAATATTAGTATTTATAATATCTTTAATGCCAATATTAGAGTTAAGAGGAGGATTAATTGCAGCAGCTTTATTAGGATTAGATCCAATTCCAAGCTATATAATAAGTATAATATGAAATGTACTTCCAGTACCTTTTATATTATTGCTAATAAATAAAATACTAAAATGTATGAGAAATAGCAAACATTTTAAAGGTTTTGCTAATTGGTTAGATTCAAAAGTAGAAAAACATAAAGGACAAATAGAGAAATATGGGTATTTGGGAGTAGTTTTATTTGTCGGAATACCACTTCCAGGAACAGGAGCTTGGACAGGAAGTTTAATTGCTTCTGTACTAGAAATGGATAGAAAGAAAACTTTTATTGCAGTACTTATAGGTATAGTTATGGCAAGTATTATAATGATGATTCTTTCTTTTGGATTAATTGCTAATGTAGTAGGATAATAGGAAAAATTGAATATGGGAAGAAAAAATAACCAAAAAATAGAAAATCAATTAAAAAAAGCAATTGTTTTAATAGTTATTTTATTAGTATTAGCAGTAGCAAGCAAAACTGGAATACTAGAAAAAATTGATACTTTTTTAAATGAAACTGGAATTATAGAAACTACTGGTAGAGTAAAAGAAAATTCAAATATAATTACAAAAGTATCAGAAAATATTATATTAGATGAAAACAAGTTGAATATATTATTTCTAGATGTAGGACAAGCTGATTCTGAACTTATTATCTATAAAGGAAAAACGATTTTAATAGATGCAGGAAATGTAAATGATGGAGAAAATATAGTAAATGGAATTAAAGCTTTAGGAATATCAAAATTAGATTATATAATAGGAACTCACGTACATGAAGATCATATAGGAGGGATGAGTTATATTATAGATGAATTTGAAATTGGAGAATTTTATTTACCATATAATACAAAAGCAACTTCAAATTACTATAAAAATTTATTAACATCACTTACTAAAAAACAATTGATGATATCTGAAGCTAAAGTAGGAGATAAAATACAAATAGAAGATCTTATATGTGAAATTATGTCTGTAGATAATAGTGAACCAGAAGATGCAAATGATTCATCAATTGTTACACAAATTACATATGGAGAATTAAAATATTTGTTTATGGGAGATGCAACATCTAGAAACGAAAATACTAGAAGTTGGGAAGATATAGATGTGTTAAAAGTTGGACATCATGGATCAAATACAAGTAGTACAGAAAAATTTTTAAATCAAGTATTACCAGAAATTGCAGTAATTCCTGTAGGAGAAGGGAATAGTTATGAGCTCCCAAAAGAACAAATAATTAATAGATTAAATAATTTAGGAAGTATTACTTATAGAACAGATAAAGATGGTACAATACAAATTATAAGTGATGGCAAAACAAATGAGATTGTAAAAATAGATATAAGTTTTGATGGAAACTATGAATAAATAAGAATGATGTGGGCGATATATTATTGTCCACTTTTGTTCTTTGGGAATAAATTGTTAACTAAATTTTCTGTTTCTTCTCTAGCTAATTTAGTTTTTTCTTCATCTAAAACATATTTGCCGTTTTCAAATTTTAAAATAGATCCTTCACTGCAGTTAGTAGGTAGTAGATTTGTAGGAACATTTATAAATTCACCAGTTTTTAGGTTTTCACAAACAGCATAATTTTCTTCAAATCTATCTATTGAAAAAGTAGTATTTATTTTCTCTAAATGTTCTTTTAAATTATTAGAGAAATTATCAGAATTGATATTTTTATTAAAATTTTCTATTTCTAAATTCATATTATTCACCTCCATTAATTAAGATAAATGCTTGCTTTGATTAATGATAGCACAAATTCTTGATGTTTACAAACATAAATTTTATTGATAAAATATAAAAAGCAGAGAAATAATAATCATAATAAAGGAGAAAATGATGAGTAAGAAAAATATTGTTTATTTAATAATATCAATTGTTTTAGTTATTGTAGCTATAACATTTTGTTTATATGTCTTTGTTTTTAGTAATCCTAAAAATGATGTGCCTAATGTTGAAATTTCAAAAACAAAAGATATAGCAAATGCTAAGTATAATGATATTACAGTTTACAAATCTGATGGAACAGAAGTTAAACTTTCAGATTATAAAGATTCACCAGTAGTATTATTCTATTTTAATAAAAAATCAGAGGATTCAATTCAAGATTTAAAGAAGTTTGAAGAGATGTATAAAAAATATGAAGATAAAATTAAATTTTTTATGATAAATGTTGCTCAAGAAGTTGATGAAGAATTAGAAAATGAATATTCAATAGAAATAGTATATGATTTTTATAAAGAAGCAACTAGAAATTATGATATTACAGAATATCCATCAACAATATATATAGATTCTAATAATGAAGTATTTAATGCTAAGTCAGGATTTACAACAACAGATGCATTAGAGGCTAACTTAGATTTATTATCAAATAATATATAAAGCTATTTTGATTTTATAAAAAGAATAATATATATAGTATAATAAATTAAATCGCAAATTGATAAAGAGTATAAAGCACCTTTAATTAAAAATAATTTATAACCAACAAAAATAAATATTATATTAACAACGATTTTTGAAATAAAAAGAATCGTTGTTTTTTTACGTTTAGTAGGTAAAGTATAAAATAAATAAGCTGGTATTAAAAATTTTAGACCACATAAACAGCTACTAATAAAAATAATTTTAGAAGCATATGTAGCATAATTTACGATTCCAGAATTATGTATAAAAAATGAAAAAAAGTTTTTTGCAAAACAATATATGAGAATAGAAAAAAATATTTCTAAAATAGTTACAAAAATAAGAGAAATAACTAAACTTTTTTTAGTTTTGTAAATTTTTTTATTAAATATAAGAAAAATAATTGGAGTTATAAGCACTACATATAATATTAAATTTAGTATCAATCCCAAAAGCTTAGTATTATTCATAATATTTGTTCCTTTCCAAAACTATTTACGAATAAGATTTTATCATATAAAAATTGTAAATATAATAAAAAAATAAAAAAATTTATAAAAAATACTTGCAAAATATAATGTTATATATTAAAATTTAATTGAAGTGGAGAGAAGTGGAACAAAGTGGTAAGAAAATGGGAGGAGATGTAACAAATTGTTAATAGGTGAATATGAACACTCTCTAGATGCTAAAGGCAGATTAATAATGCCAGCAAAGCTTAGAGAAGATATAGGTGAAAAGTTCATAATAACTAAAGGATTAGATGGCTGTTTGTTTGCATTTTCATTAGAAGAATGGAAAAATTTTGAACAAAAATTAAGATCCCTTCCAATATCAAATAAGGATGCAAGAGCATTCTCAAGATTTTTCTTCGCTGGAGCCATTGATTGTGAAATAGATAAACAAGGTAGATTCTTGATAACAAGCAACTTAAGAGAATTTGCAGAATTAACAAAAGAAGTAGTAATAGTTGGTATGGATTCAAGAATTGAAATTTGGAGCAAAGAAAAATGGCAACATACAGATGAAGATATCTCTGCAGATGAAATTGCTGCAAAGATGGAAATGCTTGGTATATAACTTGCTAAAGTTTATATAAATTGCTAAAGATAAAACCTTAAAATACAAAAGATAAAAATTTTAAAGAACAAAAGAAAACATACAAAAGACAAAAGCATACAAAAGATAAAATTTTAATTTAAACTAATACAAAAGATAAAACCTTTAGAAAACTAAAGTGTAACCCCAAAAAACAATTACAAAAGAAGTTTGTAATACTAAAGAGAAAATATATAATTTACTAAGGTAAAAAATATATAGTACAAAAGATTTAAAAATACAAAGGATAAAAGAGAAAAGTTACAAAAGAAAAAAATTACAATTTAGCAAGACAGTTGGTATATTCTACCAACTGTTTATGCTAATTAAAGAAATTATTATGAGGGTAATAATTTGGAATTTAATCATAAATCAGTAATGCTCAAAGAATGTATTGATGGATTAAATATAAAACAAAATGGTATTTATGTAGATGGAACAATGGGCGGAGCTGGACATAGTAAAGAAATTATAAAAAGAATATCAGAAAAGGGGCTTCTTATAGGAATTGATAGGGATGAAGAAGCTATTTGTGTTGCAAAGGAAAGATTAAAAGATTTTCCGAATATTAAATATATTCATAATAATCATGATAATATAAAAGAAATTTTAAAAAATTTGCAAATAGATGAAGTAGATGGAATTTTATTAGATTTAGGAGTATCTTCTTATCAGTTGGATGAAAGAGAAAGAGGATTTAGCTATATAGGTAATGGAGTTCTAGATATGAGAATGGACAAATCTCAAGAATTAACAGCTAAAGATGTAGTAAATAAATATAGTGAGGAAAATCTTGCTAAAATAATTTTTGAGTATGGAGAAGAAAGATTTTCAAGAAAAATAGCTAGAAAGATAGTAGAATATAGGAAAGAAAAAGAAGTTGAAACTACAGAAGAACTTGTAAAAATAATAGAAGAGGTAATTCCAAGAAGAAAGGGTGAAGGGCACCCTGCGAAAAGAACATTTCAAGCAATAAGAATTGAAGTAAATGATGAAATAAAACCATTATATGATACAGTAATAAATTCAATAAATGCTTTAAAGTCAAAAGGAAGATTATGCATTTTAACATTTCATTCATTAGAAGATAGAGCAGTAAAAAAAGCTTATATAGATTCTGCAGGAAAATGTATTTGTCCGCCAGGATTGCCATATTGCGTATGTGGTGCGGAATCAAAAGGAAAAATAATTACTAAGAAACCAATATTACCAAGTGAAGAAGAAATAGAAGAAAATTCAAGAAGTAAAAGCGCAAAACTAAGAATTTTCGAAAAGATATAATAAATATGAAAAAATACTAAAGAAGGGAGGACAAAGGTTATGAGAAGTAGACAATATGCATATCAATATGATACTAACCCAAGAAAAATAAAGCCAGAATATAGTGAACCTAGAAGAAAACCAACTAATAAAAAAAATGTGTCTAAAAACAATAGTAAAAGAAATACTAAAAAGAAAAGTTCAAAACCAAATGCAAGAGTTCAAAATCAAATAAAGCAAAATAAGAAGTTACAGTCTAAAGCTAGAGTTTCTGTTGTAATGAAATGTATAATTATGTTTGCAATTCTATTTTTTATAATCTTTAGAAACTCTCAAATTAGCCAATCTTTTTCAAAAATACAAATGTTAAAAAATAATATGGCTACAATACAAAAAGAAAATGATCAATTAGAAATAAACATTCAAAATAGCATAAATGCAAGTACTATAGAACAGGCTGCAAGAGAGTTATTGGGAATGCAAAAACTCAATAATAAACAAATGGTACAAATAAGTCTTCCAAAAAAAGATTATGTTGAACCTAGAACAGAAGAAGTTATAATAGAAGAAAAAGAAAACCTAATTAGTACGTTACTAGAAAAGATTATGAATATATTTTAAAATAGATTTTCTATTATGGTAGAAAATCTATTTTTAGGTTGAATATTAAATCAAAATATGATATTGTGTAAATGATTTAAGGAGGTGGAAATATGAAAGAATTAGAGTATCCTTTTGATAATGACTATATTCTAAAAAAGAAGAAATCAATAAAAAAACAATTATTAGAAAATGATAATTTTATAGAAAAGAATATTGCAATATTAGGTGGCTCAACTACTAGTGATATAAAATTAATATTGGAATTATTTTTATTAAATCAAGGAATAAAACCTAATTTTTATGAATCTGAATATAATCAATATTATCAAGATGCAATGTTTCCAAATCCAGAACTAGAAGAATTTAAGCCAGATATAATATATATTCATACAACAAATAGAAATATTACCACATATCCTATAGTAGGAAATTCTAAGGAAGAAACCAACGAATTATTATCAAATGAATATAATAAATTTTCAAATATGTGGGACAGGTTAGCACAAGTATATAACTGTCCAATAATACAAAACAACTTTGAATTACCATTTTATCGCTTAATGGGAAATAAGGATGCAAGTGATTATAGAGGAAAAGTAAATTTTATAACAAGATTAAATTTAAAATTTTATGAATATGCAGAAAGTCATGCAAATTTCTATATAAATGATATAAATTATGTATCAGCATCTTATGGATTAGAAAAATGGGCAGATAATTTTTATTGGCATATGTACAAATATGCATTAGCAGTTCCTGCAATACCAAGTTTAGCATTTAATATTTCAAATATAATAAAAGCAATTTTTGGAAAGAATAAAAAAGCATTTGTACTAGACTTAGACAATACTCTTTGGGGAGGAATTGTTGGAGATGATGGAGTAGAGAATATAAAAGTTGGACCAGAAGTTCCATCAGGACAAGTGTTTAGTGAGTTCCAAAATTACTTAAAAGAGCATAAGAATTTAGGAATTATATTAAATGTTAATAGTAAAAACGAAAAAGAAAATGCTATAGCAGGATTAAATCACCCAGATGGTCCATTAAAACCAGATGACTTTATAATAATAAAGGCTAACTGGGATCCAAAATCTAAAAATATAGTAGATATAGCAAATGAACTAAATTTAGGAGTTGATAGTTTAGTTTTTGTTGATGACAATCCAGCAGAAAGAGAAATAGTAAGAAGGCAAGTAAATGGAGTAGCTATACCAGAAATAGATGCACCAGAACATTATATAAATATATTAGATAAATCGGGATTTTTTGAAGTTACAACAATTTCAAAAGATGATTTAAATAAAAGTGAAATGTATAAAGAGAATGCAAAACGAAATGAAATGTTAAATGCATATGCAGATTATGATGATTATTTAAAATCATTAAAAATGAAAGCAACAATAAAACCATTTGAAGCAATTTATATGTCTAGAATAGCACAACTTACAAATAAAAGTAATCAATTTAATTTAACAACACATAGATATACACAAGCAGAAATAGAAGAAATTGCAAATAATAAAAACTATATAAAGCTATATGGAAAATTAGAAGATATATTTGGAGATAATGGAGTTGTAACAGTAGTTATAGGACATATTGAAGAAAAAGTTTTACATATAGATTTATGGCTTATGAGTTGTAGAGTATTAAAAAGAGATATGGAATTTGCAATGATGGACAGCCTAGTAAAAAAAGCAAGAGAAGCAGGTATAGAAAAAATAAAAGGATATTATTATCCAACACCTAAAAATGGAATGGTTAAAGAATTTTATGGTTTACATGATTTTGAAAAAGAAAATGAAGATGAAGAAGGAAATACAATTTGGAATTTAAACATAAACAATTATAAAAATAAAAATAAATTTATAGAAGTGGAGGAATAAAATTATGACAATTGAAGATATTTTTGAAGGATTAAATGAGGTGTTTAGAGATGTATTTGATGATGAAGATATTACAGTAAATGCAGAAACAACATCAGAAGACATTGAAGATTGGGATAGCTTAGAGCACATAAATTTAATAGTTGCTGT
>CANEMG010000004.1 GCA_947428535.1 uncultured Clostridium sp.
CACAAAGGTATTAAAACTTCTTGTTGCATCTTTTCAAATAATTTAGGATCTATACCTGTTAAATATCTTTTTGGAAAAACCTTCATTATTTCTTTTTTTCTATATGGATATTCTTTTATAAGAAATGCCATTCTTTTAATTGCAGTTTTTATATAATTAGACTGTGTGGTTTTTTGTATATGGTATCTTTCTATTGCATCTTTTCTATATACTTCCGACTTTTCCCAAGGTATTGTCCAAGTTTCGTGTTCTGCTTCACCTTTACAACAACTTCCACAATCAAATCCTGGCCCTACATATCCTATTTTTATATCTTTTCCATTTTCAAATATTAATAAAAAACCACCTTTAGTATATATTCTTTCATTTGTATTAGGTTCCAATTCTAAACAAATAAAATAGGGATTATCTACTTTTTCTCTATTTTCAATTATATAATCAGCTATGTCTTCTTTTTTTCTAGTAGCTCCATGAATATTAGGCATATCTGTGCCAACTCTTGTATCTGTTCTACAAGTCACTATTTCTGGAAATTTATCTTTTATTTCATTCCATTCTTCTAAAGTATTTACAATATAGCATTGTCTATTTGCATCAAGATGTGGTAAATATTTTCTTATTAATTTTATTCCTTTAGATTTTTTTAAATTATCAACAGAAGAATTATCTTTTGTATTATACATATTTAAAATCATATAATTCTCCTCTTATTATTTATTTTATTACTGAATTTAATTCATCTCTCATCCTAATTGCTTCTGCTCTTGTAGCTTTAGCATATTCTTCATCTGAATAAGTATCTTTCCATCTGTCAGATTTATAAGCACACATTAGACTTCTTGATGCATTTACTATTCCACCCAATCCATCTTTAAATCCTAACGCTATATCTTCTGCTTTTCCACCTTGAGCTCCATATCCTGGTATTAAGAAATAAGATTTTGGCATAATTTCTCTTAAATTTTTTAGTTGAATTGGATAAGTTGCTCCTACTACTGAAGCTACTGAACTGTATCCATATTCTCCAACTAATTCTTCGCCCCATGTATTTACAAGCTCAGCCACTTTCTCATATACAGTTTTGCCATCTTCTAATTTTAAATCTTGTAATTCTCCTGATGATTTATTTGAAGTTTTTACTAAAATAAAAATTCCTTTATTGTATTTTCTACAATCTTCTATAAATGGTTTTACTCCATCTATTCCTAAATAAGGATTTATTGTTACCCAGTCTATATCATAAAAGCTTTCTAATTTTTCTCCAACTAATGTTTCACCTAAATATGCACTTGAATATCCTGCTGCTGTTGTTCCTATATCTCCTCTTTTCATATCTGCAATAACTATCATTCCTTTTTCTTTTGCATATTTACAAGTTTCCTTGAAACATTTCATTCCTTCTATTCCAAACATTTCATAAAATGCTAATTGTGGTTTTACTGCTGGAACTATATCATATGTATTATCAATTAAAGCTTTGTTATACTCTAAAATTCCCTCACATACACTTTTAACATCTGTTCCATATTTCTTTTTTATACATTCTGGCAACATTTCATATCTTGGATCTAATCCCATAACAGTTGGATTATCTTTTTCTTTTATTTTATCTATTAAAATATCTATTGCGTTTTTCATTTTTATTCCTCCACATTTTTTAAATAAATCCTTCTAGAAAAAGCACCTCTATTTATTTTTTTATTTGTTCTTATTTTTTCTACCTCTTCTTTAGAAACTTTTTTATAATCTAATATAGCATAAATTACTTCTAAAACATCTGCAATTTCTTCTATATTATCATCTTTTATATATTCATTTACTTCTTCTACAAGTTTTCTATCAAGTTCCTTTTTATACCTTTCTTCATCTAATATCTCAGTGATTACATTTTTATTATTTTGTCTTATTATTTCTGGAATCTTATCTCTTACTAATTTATTGTATTTTTTCATATACTACTCTTCCTGATACTAATGTATATTTAACTTTTCCTTTTAAAGTTTTGTTTATCCAAGGTGTATTTTTAGATTTTGACACTATATTTTCTTTTAAATATACATATTCTTCATTTGGATTAAATATTGTTAAATCTGCTACTTTTCCTTCTGCAATTTCTCCTCTATCTATTCCTAATAATTTTGATGGATTATATGACATAACTCTTACCATATCTAAATAAGAAATATGACCTGGTTCTACTAAATTTGTTATTGTTGCTCCTAATGCTGTTTCGAATCCTATAATTCCATTTGGTGCTTTAGCTAGTCCTTTCGCTTTTTCTTCTTCTGCGTGTGGTGCATGGTCTGTTATTATACAGTCTATTGTTCCATCTTTTATTCCTTCTATAATTGCTTTTTTATCTTTTTCTTCTCTTAATGGAGGATTCATTTTTGCATTTACATCTGATTTTAAAACTTCTTCTACTGTAAAACTATAATAATGTGGACAAGTTTCGCAAGTTACTTTTACTCCTCTTTGTTTAGCACTTCTTATCATATCAACTGATGTTTTTGTACTTATATGACATATATGTGTATGTAAACTATTAGTTTCAGCTATAACTATATCTCTTGAAGCCATTATTTCTTCTGCTTCTGGTAATACACCACCAACTCCTAATTTTTCTGCTATTTCTCCTGCATTTATAGCTCCACTTGATACTGATTTTTCTTCACAATGTTCAGATATAAAACTTCCTAACTTATTTGCTTCTATCATTGCTTTTCTAATCATTGCCGCATTTTCTACAGGCATTCCATCATCTGAAAATGCAATAGCTCCTGCTTCTAGTTGAGTTTTAAAATCTACTAACTCTTCTCCTTTTTCTCCTTTAGTTACACTTGAAAATGGAAGTACATTACATAAATTAACTCTTTTTGCTTCTGTTATTATTTTTTCCAAAACAATAGCGCTATCTGGTGTTGGATTTGTATTTGGCATAGGACAAATAGTAGTAAATCCACCTGCAACAGCGCTTTTAGATCCTGTTTCTATAGTTTCTTTATGTTCTCCACCTGGCTCTCTTAAATGGCAATGCATATCAACCATTCCTGGCATAATATATAATCCAGAGCAATCAATAACTTTATCTGCTGACACTTCTATATTTTCAGCAATTTTAGAAATTTTATCATTTTCAATTAGTAAATCTAATTTTTTTTCTGTTTTACTTGCATAGTCTATTACAGTTCCGTTTTTTAATAATGTGCTCATTTTATATCCTCCCTAAATAATTTTTCCCATTTTATCATTTTTACTTTTATTTTTCAATACAATTTACTACAATTAATTAATACTATACTAACTAAACTTTTATATAATTGCTACTTTATTATATAAAAGTAACAATTATATATTTTAGTATACAAATATCCATATTTGAAATTTTATGTAAAGTATGGTATAATTTAAATGAATTAAAGGTCTTTGACCATTACTTGAAAGAAACATGAAAGGAGTTTTACTATGTTTGAGAGATTTAATGCATTAAAAGAACTTAAAACTGCCAATAATGGATCAGAGTCATCTTTTGACTCAAAACGAAACACTTATGTGCTTCGGGTGCTGGTAAGCAGTCTTGGGGAAGTAAATATTCCCGATGGCTACATCATTTACAGCGGAGAGGTTTACACAGAGGATTTAGAAACCAAAATCTGTTGTATAGAACTTTCTCCTCTGCGCTAGATACTGTTCGAACTTGAATCCAGCATAAAAAACTAAAAAGATATGGCGGGAGCAATTTTAGCCCGCTATGTCTTTTTTTAATTGACTTTTTATTTTTTTTACTATATTATATAAACAAATTTATAGAAAAAATCGGAGGTAAATTATGAAAGATTTAATGTCTTTATTATTTGAAACAACTGCATTTAAAGTAGCACCTGAAAACAATCCTTTTTGGTACACATCAGGAAAAATTGGCCCCTACTTTATAAATGCAGATTATCTTTTTGGAAGTGAAGAAGATTCAAAAAACTTATTATCTTTTATTGATAATGAACTTGCAAATGAAGATAAAAAAAATATACCATCACACATTTTCTCAAAAACATTTCTTCACTACAATAAAAGTTCTATTTATAAATATGTTATAGATTCTATGGTAGAATATATAAAAGAAAATATAGATGTTGATGAAATTGATTACATATCTGGTGGTGAAAGAAGAGATTGGTATTTCTCTAATATAATAGCTTATTTCTTAGGTAAACCTCATGTTACAATATATAAAGATTTATCAACTGTTGTTAGTAATAGTGATTTTTCTGAAAATGATTATGCTACATCTATACAAAATAAAAAGTTCTTACATATCGCAGATCTTTTAAATAAAGCTTCTAGCTTTACTAGAGCTTGGATTCCAGCAATTAAAAACTTAGGTTCTGACATTATTTGGAGCATATTCGCAGTTGATAGAATGGAAGGTGGAACACAAGTTTTAAGCAATAATGGTGTAAAAGTTTTATCTTTACTACAAATTGATGATGCTTTATTTGAAAAAGCTTTAGAATTAAAAGTTATAAATCAAAAGCAATTAGAAGTATTACGAAACTTCAGAGAAGATCCAGATGGATCTATGAAACAATTCTTAATTGAACATCCAGAATTTATTGAAAATTCTTTAAAATCTGATAATCCTAAAACTCAAAAAAGAGTTCATCTTTTATTAGATCAAAATATTTATGGATTAAATAAATAATCTATTTTATATAAACACAAAAAGAACTCCTTAGCTGGAGTTCTTTTTGTGTTTGAAAATCAATTTAATATAACCTGCCAGTCAATGGTAGAGGTGGCTCGTAAGTTATACTATCTACAAACGCCTTGGCATCCTTCAGTGTTTCCAAGGGAACTACACTACCAAGATATTCTGCCAGGACTTCTACATCATCATATTCCTTGACCGCCGTAGAAACAATTCCCATCAGGAACAGCTGTAAATTGGACTTGTTTTCATTAGTCATCTTATAAATAACTTCGACTGCACAATCTGTTTTGCATTCTCTTACTTGTCTCTTGGTATAGTCCCAGAATTCAATGCTTAAATTCGTGCGATCTGTAAATGGACTCCGCCTGCAAAACTCCGCTGCCACCATTAAGGTATTTCTTGCTGCCCGTACCACAGGCTTGTTGTCATATTCAAGCTCTGCGCTCCAGCAATTCTCTGGTCTTGGTACGATGTTGCTTTTAGTAACTTTGATTCTGATTCTCATCTCTTTTCTCCTCTCTTACATCTTATTTTTTATAATCATCATCTAAAAAACAATGTTGCCGTTTTTCAGATGTAATTAAAGAGATAACTCTAACGCAAAATTTCTTTGCTATCTTTAATTATACTACTTTATGTAATCTTTTTCAAGTTTTGAGATCTTTCAGTCGGACAGCATCGCCTGTTTTTATTTATACCAAAAAAAGAGATATGTAGTAACATATCTCAGTGCAAATTTTATGAACTTAATTGTTATTTTAATTTGTAATTCTTTCTAGTATTTTATATTTATTAATTTTCTAAATCTGAGGATGCATAATTAATTCTCCAAGTTCTTCTTCTTCTCCATATTTATCTACAAAATAAATCATACATTTAGTATCAATTTTCTTTATTTTAAATACTTTAGTTCCATTTCCTTCTGAACCATTTTTATTAACCTCATATGAGACTATATCTCTATTTAAGTATTCTGTATTTATATAATATTCATTTGCAACTACATTATCATTAATATCTTTTAATTCATTTATATAATTATTTTCCATAAGAAATGCCCAAACAGCTTCTTCCGTATATATTTCATTTATATCTTTTTTATTTTCTTGAGCATATTTATAATCACCAAAGTATTTTTCTTTTATTATTAAATTTAATTTTTCAACAACTTCGTGTTTATTATATTCAGTATCTTCTTCCTTATATTGACTTACTATTCCTTCATTTCCAAAAATTTTATTTACTGCAAATACAGCTACTGCTAAAAGTATAATTATTGTGATAATTAACCCTATTATAGAAAATCTCTTTTCTTTTCTCATAATAATTCTCCTTTTTCTTTTGCCTTTTTTACAATAAAATTATATAATCTTTTTCGAAAAATTTCAACAATTTTCTTACAAATCCGTAAAAGATTTTTATAAATTTTCTTAGACTAACATATTCGAAATATATTTCTTTAAATTATATACTGAATGTGATTGAAAATATTTTAGAAATATATTTCGAATATTATTAATCAAGTATTAAATTTTATAAAATCTTCACATTTTCTTCTAAAGCAATTTCTTTAAATTCTTGCAGAATTTTATCAGTTAAAAATATTCCTCCACAAGGTTTTATATCTCCATTTTCAGTAATTTCTAATTTTACATTTGCTCTGTCTCCACTAAAAAATTTTATAGCACCTCTTAATCTTTGTTTCTGATCATCATCTAAATTAGTAATATTTATATTTAATGTTTTTACTTTGTTTAATTCGCTTTTTTCAGATACTGTATCTTCTGAAAATTCTTTTACTGCACTTGCTACTATTTTTACTGGCTCATCTTCTCTAATACTCAATCTACCTTCAACAAAAATTATATTATCATTTATTAAAAAATTACTTGCCTTTGCATAAACACTATCAAAAACAATTATTTCTGCTGTACCGTAAAAATCCTCTAAACTCACAAATGCCATAGTTGTGTTTTTTCTTGTAAATTTTTTAGTTACTTTCGAAATTACCCCAACAAATTTAACATTTTGTCCATCTTTATAATCTTTTGTTATACCAAATTCTGCTATTTCTTCATTCATTTTAATCATATTTAATGTTGATATATTAGTTTGCTTTTCAACAGCTTCTCTAATTTTATCTAAAGGATGCCCTGAAATATACACACCTAACATTTCTTTTTCTAATATTAAACGTTCTTTTTCTGGCATTTCTTCTTTTTCAATAAACATATATTTTTTCGTTTCTATTGTTTCTTCATCTTCTTCTATTAAATCAAACATTGATACTTGATTTTCTATTTTATTTCTATTTTCGCTATTTATAGTATCAATAATACTTTCAAAAGATGCTAAAAGCGTTGCTCTATTTTTTCCAAGTTCATCAAATGCTCCTGATTTTATTAAACTTTCTATACATTTTTTGTTTACAGATTCATTTTTTACTCTTTCACAAAAAGATGCAAAACTTTCAAATTCTCCATTCGTTTCTCTTTCCCTAACAATTGCATCTATTACTGCTACTCCAACATTTTTTATAGTTCCAAGTCCAAATCTTATTTTATTATCTGAAACAGTAAATCTAGTATTACTTTTATTTATACTAGGATTTAATATTTCTATTCCCATATCTTTACAGTCTTGAATATATACAGGAATTTTATCTAAATTTCCTAAAAAACTATTTAATGTTGCTGCCATTAATTCTTCTTTATAATATACTTTTAAAAAAGCTGTTCTATATGATATAACTGCATATGCCGCAGCATGAGATTTATTAAATGCATATTTTGCAAATTCAGACATTTCATCAAATATTTTATTTGCAGACTCTGCATCTATTCCATTTCTCACACAACCAGGTACTTCCACATTTCCATTTTCATCAACTTGACCATTTATAAAAATATCTCTTTCTTTTTCCATTACATCAAGTTTCTTTTTTCCCATCGCACGTCTTACTAAGTCTGCTCTGCCTAAAGAATACCCTGCTAAATCTCTAACTATTTGCATAACCTGTTCTTGATACACCATACACCCATATGTTACATTTAAAATTGGCTCTAGTGCTGGATGTGTATATTCATTATGACCAGGATTTAGCTTTCCTTTAATATATCTTGGAATTTGGTCCATAGGTCCAGGTCTATAAAGTGATACTCCTGCTACAATATCTTCAAAGCAATCTGGTTTTAATTCCTTCATAAATGAAGTAATACCACTGCTTTCAAATTGAAATATTCCAAATGATTTTCCTTCCTGCCATAATTTATAAACTTTTTGATCATCCATTTTCTCATCAAATTCTACAGTTATTCCTCTATTTTGTTTTATAAGTTCTAAACAGTTAGATATAACACTAAGAGTTCTTAATCCTAAAAAATCCATTTTTAAAAGACCAAGTTCCTCTAGTAAAACCATTGTATACTGCGCTACAACGTTTCCATCATTTGTACAAAGTGGAACATAAGTATCTACTGGATCTTTTGTTATTACAACTCCACAAGCATGTGTAGAAGCATTTCTAGGAATTCCTTCTAATCCTTTTGCTATGTCTATAATTCTTTTTGTCGTTTCATCACTTTCATATTGCTCTTTTAATTCTCTATTTTCTTCTAAAGCTTTATCTATTGTCATATGAGGTGCAAAAGGTATCATTTTAGCTATTTTATCTACATCGGAATAAGATATATCTAAAACCCTTCCTACATCACGAATAACACTTTTGGCAGACAGTGTACCAAAAGTTATAATTTGTGATACGTGATCTTTTCCATATTTTCTTGCAACATAATCTATTACTTCTTGTCTTCTTTCATCTGAAAAATCCACATCAAAATCAGGCATACTTATTCTATCTGGATTTAAAAATCTTTCAAAAAGCAAACTATATTTTAGTGGATCTATGTCTGTTATTCCTATTGCATATGCTACTATTGAACCTGCTCCTGAACCACGCCCAGGTCCTACTGGAATTCCAACAGATTTTGCGTAATGAATATAATCCCAAACTATAAGATAATAATCTACATATCCCATTTTTGAAATTATACCTAATTCATATTCTGCTCTCTCTTTTACTTTATCATCATAATTTTCGCCGTATCTTTCTTTTATTCCATCCCATGTAAGTTTTCTAAAATAATCTTCATGTGTTTTAAATTCTTCTGGAACATCATAATTTGGTAATTTTGTAACACCAAATTCAAATTCAAAATTACATTTATCTGCAATTTTTACAGTATTTTCTATTGCTTCTGGAACTGCTGAAAAATAATCTGCCATTTCTTCTGGAGTTTTTATATAAAATTCATCTGTCCCAAATCTCATTCTATCTTCATCATTCATTTTTTTTGCAGTTTGAATGCAAAGTAAAATCTCGTGATTATAACTATCTTCTTGCTTTAAATAATGAGCATCGTTTGTAGCAACTAGTGGTATATCTAGTTCTTTTGAAATAATAATTAACTATTGATTTACCATTACTTGCTCAGGTAATCCATTATTTTGAATTTCTAAATAGTAATCTTCCCCAAAAATGTTTTTATGCCACAAAGCAACTTCTTTTGCTTTTTCTAGATCATCTTTTAAAATTGCTTTATTTACACTTCCTGCTAGACATGCACTTAAACATATTAGTCCCTCACTATACTCTTCTAATATTTCTGTGTCTATACGTGGTTTATAATAATATCCTTCTGTGAAACTTAAAGATACTAATTTTATAAGATTTTGATATCCAATTTTATTTTTTGCAAGTAAAATAAGATGTGAATATTCATCATCTATCCCAGATTCTTTATTTAATCTATTTCTTGGTGCTACATAAACTTCACACCCTATAATTGGTTTTATTCCTTCTTTTATACATTCTTTATAAAAGTTTACAGCTCCATACATAACACCATGATCTGTAATTGCTATTGCTTTCATTCCTAATTCTTTTGCTCTTTTTGGTAAATCTTTTATTCTGCACATTCCATCTAATAAACTATATTCACTATGGACATGTAAGTGTACAAATTCTGGCATATGTATTCTCCTCTTTCTTTTATTTTAAGAAAATATATCACAGTTTTATTATTTTATCAATCTATATATTTACAATAAAAATAGAGTATGCACTTCACACTATGCATACTCTATTTATTAGTTTAATTTTATGAAATTTTTAATAATTTTTTATTTGATACTTCACTTAAAGCTGTTATTTCTCTTTTTTCCATAGCATTTTCTATACTTATTATTCTACTATGTTCAATACTCTCCCATTTAACTTGTTTTTTCAAAACTGCTTCAAAATTAATTGGTATCCAAGAAAAAATAAATACTGGTAACAATAAAATTCCTTTTATATTTTTTCTTATCTCCTTTTTTGCAAATTTAGTAATTATTGATGAAACAACAATCATTGCTAAATAACTTACAACTATATAAATAAGTTTACTACTATAATTTATGTTTAGCTTTTCCATGATTCCTAAAATTCCATATACTATATAAAATAAAGTTCCTACTATTTGCATAATTGGAGATATTATAAGTATTCCTGCATCTAAAATTTCAAATTTCTTTAAAACTCTTTTAGATATATCTTTATTATATATTTTTAAACATTCTAACATTCCCTTTGACCAACGTTTTCTTTGTTTATATGAATCTCCAAATTTTAATGGTTGTTCATCATAAGTAATAGCATCTTCTACAAATAATATTTTTACATTTTTTATAGCACACTGAACAGTAAGTTCTATATCTTCGGTAATTGTAAAAACATTGTATCCATTTTCTTCAATAAACTCTCTTGAAATCATCATACCTGTTCCATTTAAAAAACAAGATTTTCCTAAATTCATTCTTGCTTTATTAAAAAAGAAATTTTGCAACCAATAGTATAACGAATGTGTATTTGAAATCCATGTATCTGATGGATTTTTACTATCTCTATAGCCTTGGGCTACTTTATATCCTGAATTATATGCATCATTCATTTTAGAAATAAAATCTGGATGTACAACATTATCACTATCAAATATTAAAAATGAATCATAATTTTTAAATTCATCATTTATTTTTGAAAAAGCAAGTTTTAAAACATCTCCTTTAGAAGTAATTTTTTCTTCAAACTTCATAATATTTACTTCTTCTATATTACATATTTTTTCTGTTTCATCTGTACAATTATTTGGAAGTACAAAAATATCATATTTTCTTTTATCATAGTTTTGATTTTTTAGGCTTATGAGTAAATTTCTTATTACTCTTTCTTCATTTCGTGCTGGTACTAAAATTGCAAATCTTCTTTTAACATCACTTTTTTGTATTTTTTTATTTTTCAAAAATACTCCTATTGCAATAATACCAAAATACAACATATAAGTACTTAGCATTATTTCCAATACTCTAAAAAAATTATCCATAACTTTTTACCTACTTCCTTATTTTTTTTAAGTATAATTTATAAATATTAAGAAATTTTATATATTTTATTAAGTTTTTCTTAATTTTTTCTTGACTTTTAGAAAAAATGCATGTATACTAGAAAACAGTTCACAACACTTCGTTGGAACCTCACTACTACGTATAAGTGAGTATTGAATAAGGAGGTGTTAATCGTGACGCAAATTGCCGTACTATCATTACTTATCATTTTACTTGCTTTTTTTAAGTTCAAAGGTAGTTCTTCTACACTGCGGACTTATAGTATAGCAAGCGTTTTCTCAAATGAGAAAAATGGTTATACTTATGTAATGGCGCTAAACCGGCAGCGTCTTCGTCAAACGAAAGGCCCCCGAGGCCCCCCGTTAAACTCACCAAAAAATGCTTTGGTAAAATTATTTAACGGATATAGAACACGAAGGTCTCAAATTTGTTCTATTATATTTGACATAGGAATAAACGATAACACACTAAAAAAACCCCCTGGCACACCGGGGGGTTTTTCATTTACAAAAAAATAGGAAGCTAACTATCACTTCCCATACTTTCAGTATATATTATAATATTTTTATTATTTCTCCTAAATCTTTCCCTTGAACTTTAGGAATTTGAAGAATTTCGAACTTCGAAATTTTATCTCCAAATTTTATTTCTACAATATCACCTATTTTTACCTCATAACTAGGCTTTACTACTTTTCCATTTACAGAAATTCTTCCATTATCTGCTGCCTCATTTGCAACTGTTCTTCTTTTTATTACTCTACTTACTTTTAAAAATTTATCTAATCTCATAATTACTTCCTTTATTTTACTCAAAAACAAAATACTCTTTATATTTTTCTGCCAATCCTAACCATATGTCATCATCATATAATTTCATATATTTATATATTCCTTTTGCATTTTCCACTGATAATCTACCATTTTTCTCAAACATGATTTTTTTAGCTTCTTTTAAAAAATCCCTTCTTATGCTTCCTTTGCCACTTATTGCACAAAAAGATAGATTCATTAAAACTTTGTCTTCTTCAAGAATTTTGCTTTCAATTATTTTTTCTTTTATAATATTTATATCATAATTTATAAGTTTTAATTCAACATTTTCTATTTTTCTATTGTTTATTTCTATTATTACATATTCTGCTTTTCCAACATAAAAAGGCGATACTCCACAACATCCGGTATTTACTACCATTTTTCCATTTATTGTTTCATACCACATTGGTTCGTGAGTATGACCAAATATTAATGCATCTGCTTCTAAATCTTTTGTATAAAAATCTAGTAAATCTCTTTTCTCTCTATGTAATTGCTCTTCTACTGATTTTGGTGATCCATGTGCAAATAATATCTTTACACCATCATATTCTATAGTTAAACAGTGAGGGAGCTTTTTTATAAATTCTAAGTTTTCACATGTAAGTTCATTATACATAAACTTAACATTTCTAAACTGAATATTTTTCCAATCATACTTATATTTATCATATTCTATAAGATATTGCTCTTTATTTCCTTTTAGAATTTTTTCACTATACTTTCTAACCATTTCCAAAGTTTCATTTCCAAAAGGTAAATCATTTACTAAATCTCCTAAAAAGACATAATCATCTACTTTATTTTTTTCAGCATCTTTTAATACTTCTTTTAGTGCAACACTATTCCCATGTATATCTGATATAACTGCTACTTTTATTTTTATCACCTCTTGATTTGGATTATAGCATTATTAAACATCTTTTTCAAGATTATAAATATTAACTTATATTCCATCTTGAAGATTAGTCAAACATATGTCACACTCTTTTGAAATTAATATACTTTGAGTACTCTATA
>CANEMG010000005.1 GCA_947428535.1 uncultured Clostridium sp.
AGAATAGGTAAAACCATATAGATAATAGTATGGTGGTAATAACTGTCTTGAGTGCTGTGTGGGGATTAATCCATAAAATTATACTAATAACTTGGCCAGCTTTTATTATAATTGATTATGAAACATACCTTGCAAAAGAGACTAATAATGGGCTAGGATATTCAAAGAAAATTTCTAGAGTGTTTGCTTAAATTGATAAGCATGAAAGCTCGGGGATTAAGGTACGGATTTGAGTGGTGATCTGGCGACATTTTAAAAAATGTGGAGCTCTTAAACGGAAACGGCTTTTTCAGTAATGGAAAGTGAAGCTTTCGAGAAACTCTGCTAGACCTAAACCGTAAAATTTACTCGAGTTTTTACCAATTTTATTATATAAAAACAATAAATTTTGGAGAATATAAATAAATATGAAAGAAAAATCGAAAAACAGTAATAAATCATGGGTAATAACAATAGCTATTACCACATTTATTTTATCATTGCTTTTTTCATTTATATCAAATACAGTTATATCAAACTTAAATATGTTTGCGGGATTACTTGTTTTGATGCTTGTAATTCTAGTGGGTGTTATATTTGATTTAATTGGTGTAGCTGTTACAGTAGCTAATGAAGAAGATTTTCATGCACAAGCAAGCAAAAAAATAAAAGGGGCAAAAACATCTATAAGTATGATAAGAAATTCAGCTAAAGTTTCTAATTTTTGCGCTGATGTTATAGGTGATATATGTGGAGTTTTAAGTGGTGCAATTAGTGCAATGATAGCTTTAAAACTTACAGAAAATTTTGGAATGAGTTCAAATATTCAGTTTATATTTAGTGCAATAGTTGCTTCTGCTACTGTTGGTGGAAAAGCAATTACAAAAGAAATTGCTAAAAGTAATTCTACTCAAATTGTCAATTTTGTTAGTAAAATTATTAGTTTTGGGAATAAATAAACAAATAAGTAAAAGACCACCAAATGGGGTGGTCTTTACCTTTTTATGAGACTAATGGAATCCATAAAAAGAATTTTAGGAGCAATGTTAAATATCAATTATTTTTTGTTTGTTGCAATCTACGAGTTTTACAATTTCATAATGATTTCTAATTCCAGAATATTCGTGAGATGAATGAACCTCTCTTTCATTTTCATAAGATTTATCATCATGCCCTTGATACTCTACTGTTGCGTAGTCTGGATAGATATATGCTATTACACGGTTAGCTACATAATGCTGATTATCCTCTATAAGGATATCCTGCGGTTTTAAAGGAAAAGTTAGCATATACTGGTAATTGAAGTTGCAATATCTTTTGCAATCTCTAATCCAATCACCATCAGGATTTTGAAGATAGAACTGGTTTATAGTATCAATTCCATTTAAAGCTTCTTCATGGCTTGAATAAAAAAGTTCTTGAATAGCTCCTTCTTTTTCACCGCTTTCTGTTAATCCATCTAAGATTACACCGCAGCCCGTTGCATAGCAGATTCTCGAAATAGTAACTTTTTTTATACAAGTTTCATCCAGAATCATTTTTCCAAGATATTCTACACATCCATCAACTATTTTTTCATAGCCTTTAGGGATTAGAAGATACATAGTTTCGCCTATTGTTGCAATCAACTCTGTGTTAAAAGTTGAATCGGTGTTTATTGTTGCATCACATGGCAATGTAAAACCGTTGCCTAACCGTATTACACCAGTCTTTTTTTCAATAATATCATTCATATTTTTATCCTCCTAATAAATATTTGTAAGCGAAATATAAAACAATTATATCATATTATGTAAACGAAATCAAATAACTTTGTTTTTACATAAATTTAAAGTTGAATATATTTAAACTTAATGATATTATTTAGAAAATAATTTATTAGGGGTATAAAATGAATTTAACATATGAGACTTTAAACAATAGCATTGAAAAAGAGCTTAAACCATTATATTTGTTATATGGAGAAGAGCAATACTTAATAGATACAACAGTTAATAAAATAAAGAAAAAGTTTGGAGAAAGATTACTAGGAATAAATTATATTTTGATAGATGAAACCAATATAGATAATCTTATTTCAGATATAGAAATGCCTGCTTTTGGATATGATAAAAAACTTATAATAGTAAAAGATGCTAGTTTATTTAAAAAAGATGGTAGAAAAAAAGCAGGAAGTCCTATACAAGAAAAAATAGCAGAATATATGAAAAATAATATGAGTATTATAGAAGAATCTATTATATTAGTTTTTATAGCATCAGAAGCGGATAAAAATGTAGTATTTGAGCAGATAGAAAAAAATGGAATTATATGTAATATAGAAGAATTAAAACCATTAGAATTAGTAAAAAAATTAAAACAAGTTTGTAATCTTTACAAAGTGAATGTTGACTCAAAAACATTAAATTATTTAGTAGAAACTTCTGGAACTAATCTTCAAAATTTAATGAATGAAATAAGAAAGTTAATTGAGTATGCAGGGGAAAATGGAACTATAACTATAGATGATGTAGAAAATTTATCTATAAAACAAATGGAAAGTGTTATTTTTGAACTTACAGATAATTTAGCAATTAGAAAAATAGACAAAGCTTTAGAAGTTTTAGATAATTTAATTTATCAAAAAGAACCACTTCAGAAAATTTTAATAACTTTATATAATCATTTTAAAAAGATTTATTTATGTAGTGTTGCAACAAGTTTAAATAAAGATGTAGTGTATTCTTTAGTTTTAAAACCAAATCAAACTTTTTTAGTTTCAAAATATAAAAAACAGTCATCATATTTTAAAAGAAATGAAATAAGAGAAATATTAAGTGCTCTTATAGACTTGGATTACAATTATAAAAACGGAAAAATAGATATAGATATCGGTTTAAGGAGTATATTGTGTAATTATTGTAGTTAATAATACTTGAAAAAATGAATATATAATGATATAAAAATAAAAAAGAAAATAATAATTTATTTTCTTTTTTAATTTAAATCATATGGAGGAAAATATGATTAAAGTAAATGAAAATTTTTTAAATCTACAAGATAGTTATCTTTTTTCTACAATAGCGAAAAAAGTAGCTGAATTTCAAAAAAATAATCCTGAAAAAAAGATTATAAAATTAGGAATAGGAGATGTAACAAGACCAATAGTACCAGCAGTTATAGAGGCTATGCACAAAGCTGTTGATGAAATGGGGAATAGTGAAACATTTAGAGGATATGGACCAGAGCAAGGATATGAATTTTTAAGAGAAAAAATTGTAAAAAATGATTATGCAAAAAGAGGAATTCAAATATCAGTAGATGAAATATTTGTATCAGATGGAGCCAAATGTGATTGCGGAAATATAGGAGATATTTTAGGAATAGAAAATACAGTAGCTATAACGGATCCAGTATATCCTGTATATTTAGATACAAATGTTATGGCAGGAAGAAGTGGCAATTTTAATAGTAAGACAGGAATGTATGAAAATATAATATATATTCCAGCTACAGCTGAAAATAATTTTGTACCAGAATTTCCAAGCAAAGTTCCGGACATTATATATTTATGTTTTCCAAATAATCCTACTGGAACTACACTTTCAAAACTAGAATTAAAGAAATGGGTTGATTATGCAAAAGAAAATAAATCTATAATATTATTTGATTCTGCATATGAAGCATTTATTTCAGAAGAGGATGTACCACATACAATATATGAAATTGATGGTGCAAAAGAAGTAGCAATAGAATTTAGAAGTTTTTCTAAAACAGCAGGATTTACAGGTGTTAGATGTGCATATACAGTTGTGCCTAAAGAATTAAAATCATACACAAAAGATGGAAAAATTGTAGAATTAAATCAGTTATGGAATAGGAGACATGGAACAAAATTTAATGGAGTTTCATATCCAATTCAAAGAGCAGCAGAGGCTGTTTACTCAGAAGAAGGACAAAAACAAATAAAAGAAAATATTGCATATTATATGAATAATGCAAAAATTATTAAAGAAGGGCTTCAAGATGCAGGATTTACAGTTTATGGAGGTACAAATGCTCCATATATTTGGCTTAAAGTTCCAGATGGGTTAACTTCTTGGGAATTCTTTGATAAATTATTATGTGAAGCTAATGTTGTAGGAACACCAGGTGTTGGTTTTGGACCAAGCGGAGAAGGTTATTTTAGATTAACTGCTTTTGGTACTAAAGAAAATACAATAGAAGCTATAGAAAGAATTAAAAATATGAAATAAATAATTATATATAATACTTTACAATTGCAGTGTATTTTATGATTTTAATATTATAATGCTTATTAATTATAAAATATACTGCAAATTGCACATATAAGACATAAAAGTACAAGAAATTTATGAAAAAGAATTGATTTTATGTTAATGTTCTTATATAATAACAAATATATGTAAAATAAAAAGTTAGGAGGATTTTCAAAAATGGCTGAAATATTAAAAGATGTATCAAGAACTTTTAATGAGTTTCTATTATTACCAAATTTAACAGATGAAAGATGTATACCAGCAAATGTAAGTTTAAAAACACCACTTGTAAAATTTAAAAAAGGAGAGGAACCAAAATATAGTGCAAATATTCCAATGGTTTCTGCAATAATGCAATCAGTTTCAGGAGAAAAAATGGCAATTGCTCTTGCAAGAGAAGGTGGATGTGCATTTATATATGGAGCTCAAACAATAGAAGAACAAGCACAAATGGTAAGAAATGTAAAAAAACACAAAGCAGGATTTATAACAAGTGACTCAAATGTTACAAGTAATACTACAATAAGAGAGTTAATGGAATTAATAAAAGAAACAGGACATTCTACTGTTATGATAACAGAGGATGGTACAGCTAAAGGAAAATTCTTAGGATTAGTAACAGATAAAGATTTTAGAATTTCAAGAGTAAACTTAGATGATCCAGTAAGTAACCATATGATGCCTAAAGATAAAGTGGTATATGCTAAAAAAGGAATATCACTTCATGATGCAAATGATTTAATATGGGAACACAAAATAAGTTGTTTACCAATTTTAGATGAAAATGATAATTTAGACACATTAGTATTTAGAAAAGATTATGAAGCAGATAAAGAAAATCCAAATTCTTTATTAGATGATAACAAAAGATTTATAGTAGGAGCTGGAATAAATACTAGAGATTATGCCGAAAGAATACCAGCATTAGTAGAAGCAGGAGTTGATATGATTTGTATGGACTCTTCAGATGGATATTCAGTATGGCAAAAAAATACAATAGAATGGGTAAGACAGCACTATGGTGATTCTGTAAAAATAGGGGCAGGAAATATTGTAGATAAAGAAGGTTTTTACTATTTAGCAGAAGCAGGAGCTGATTTTATAAAAGTTGGAGTTGGTGGAGGATCAATCTGCATAACTCGTGAAACAAAAGGAATCGGTCGTGGACAAGCAAGCAGTATAATGGATGTAGTGGAAGCTAGAAATGAATATTACGAACGTACAGGAGTATATATTCCAATTTGTTCAGATGGTGGAATTGTACATGATTATCATATAACATTAGCATTAGCCATGGGATCTGACTTTGTTATGATGGGTAGATATTTTGCAAGATTTGATGAAAGTCCAACAAGAGTAATAAAGAGAAACGGTACTTTTATGAAAGAATATTGGGGAGAAGGATCAAATAGAGCTAGAAATTGGCAAAGATATTTAGAAGATCCTACTAAAAATAAATTAGCTTTTGAAGAGGGTGTTGATTCATATATACCATATGCAGGACCATTAAAAGATAATGTTGAAATTACTATTAGTAAAATAAAGTCTACAATGTGCAATTGTGGTGCAATTACACTACCAGAATTACATAAAAAGGCTAGATTAACAATGGTATCTAGCGTAAGTATTAAAGAAGGTGGAGCACACGATGTAGTACTAAAAGATTATGAGGGAAGAGCTTAGATAGGAGATATAATGAAAATTTTAGCAGTAGGAGATATTGTTGGAAGAACAGGTCTTCAAAAATTGAAAGAAGTTTTACCAAGTATAGTAAAAGAAAATAATATAGATTTTGTTATAGTAAATGGAGAAAATGCAGCAGATGGAATGGGAATAACAGAAAAAATGTATAAAGAAATATTAGCATTAAATGTAGATGTAGTGACAATGGGAAATCATACTTGGGGAAAAAAAGAAATTTTTAATTTTATAGATGACAAACATATTATAAGACCTGCAAATTATCCAAACAATAATCCTGGAAGAGGGTATGATATATATATATGTAATGGAAAATCTATTTGTGTTATAAATTTAATAGGAAGAACAACAATGCCAGTATTAACAGAAAATCCATTTTTAATAGCAAAAGATATAATAAATAAAATAAAAAATGAAGTAGATATAATAATAATTGATTTTCATGCAGAAGCAACAGCAGAAAAAATTGCTATGGGGTATTATTTAGATGGAGAAGCAACAATAGTATATGGAACACATACACATGTTCAAACAGCTGATGAAGATATACTTGAAAAAGGAACAGGATATATTACAGATATAGGTATGACAGGACCTAAAAGATCTGTTATTGGAATGGATGTAGAAGTTTCATTAAAAAGATTTTCTACATCTTTACCAGAAAGATATAAATTAGCAGAAGGTAAAGGAAAATTCAATAGTTGTTTATTTGAAATTGATGATAATACAAATAAAGTGAAAAAAATTATAAGAATAAATAAGTAATAGTATATATAAAAGATAGATTTTAGTTAAACTAAGTTACAATCCGCAGTTTATTTTATAAATTATAAAATAAGTTATGAATTGCGATAATCTAAAATCTATTTTTTTTTATTAAATTTTAATTTACATATTGACAAAAAAGATAAATCATAATAAATTATGGATGAAAACAGGAATGTTTTTTATTATAGATGAAACTTGTAAATCGTTGCTTTATAATTAAGGAGGGTTTATTAATGCAACTAGGCAACAAAATGATTTTTATCGAGTATAATTCTCCTCTAAAGACAGGAGAAACGATGAAAATTACATTACGGATAAGCAATAGCTTCGGCTTTGTTAACGATGCAAAAGTTATGTTTAATCGCTTTGGCGAAGCTCCAGGAGGAGAGAAAAACTGTTATTTGGCATATAATGCAGACTTTTCAACATCTACCAAAAGTGTTTTTGATGGTATAATAACATTTGATTCACCTGGATATAGAAGTTTTTATATAGAATTGAAACTCAATAATCAGGCGAAAAAAATTGAATATAATAGTCAAACTGAAGAATTAGTTATTGTAGATTCTTTTGGATTCAATTTTTTTGAACAGTTTGTTTATTTATCATCTTTCAAAACACCAAATTGGGTAAAAGGAGGCATAATGTATCAGATTTATGTAGATACATTTTGTGCTGAAAATATTCCAGAATATTTAAAAGAAAAGATTGTGTCATGGGATTCTTATCCTAAATGGAGGGCAGATGAAGATGGAGAATACCGGAATAATCAGTGGTATGGTGGCAATTTGAGAGGAATTATAAAAATGCTACCATATATAAAATCGCTTGGTACTACTGTAATATATCTTACGCCAGTATTTAAAAGTCCATCATCTAATAGGTATGACATCGAAGATTACGAGAAAATAGATGAGCTTTTAGGAACATGGGAAGATTATGCAGAACTTAGTGAAAAAGCAAGCAAAATGGGAATTAAGATTGTTCAGGATCAAGTATTTAACCATTCTTCATCGGAAAATATGTTACTAAAAGAAAATCAAGAAATGTATGATTGGGAAATTCCGTATACGAAACCAAAATGCTGGTGGGGATATCAGAATTTAGTAGAGTTTAATAAGTATAATAATGCTTATTTTGAATACTTTACTAAAGTTATTAAAATATATCTAAAGTATATGAAAGGTTTTAGACTTGATGTAGCAGATAATCTGCCAGACCATGTTCTAAAATATATTAGAAGTATTTCCAATGGAACATACCTGTTAGGAGAAGTATGGAAAAATGCTATAACAGGGGAACACAGGGCGTTCCTCGAAGGCGATGAACTGGATGGAGTAATGAATTACCAGTTTGGAAATGCAATTCATCGATATATAAGATGGGGAAATCCTAAAAACTTTAAAGATATTGTAGGAAATATATGCAATTTGTATCCACCAGAAGCATTGGATGTATCTCCAATTTTCCTTTCATCACATGATACACCAAGAATACTAAATATTTTAGTAGGAGACTTTATGAAAGAAAGTCTAGAATTTGAAAATATTTGGGATATGGAAAAAGATTCTTATTGGTATGATGGAGAGAAGTTTAATACGGATCGGTTTAGAACATGGGAGTTTGAAAATGATGTTATTCCAGAAGAAAAGTTGGAATTAGGACAAAAACTTAAAAAACTTGCAGTGTTTTTACAGTATACGATGCCTGGATTACCATCAATATTTGCTGGTGAAGAAGTTGGAACAACAGGATATAAAGACCCATTTAACAGAAAGCCATTCCCAAAAGATATTAATAAAGATTTATATGAGTTTTATGTAAAAATTGGAGAATTTAGAATGCAAAATAGAAGAACGTTTTCTTCATCAAAGAATTTTAAGATTCTTGAAATAAGTAATAAGAAGATAATTTATAAAAGAGGACGTTTTATATTTATTGTAAACATAACTCCAAAAGAAATATTTATAAAACATAACTTAAGAAAATCCGTATTCGTAGTTTCACCAGAAGCAGTGAAAAAAAGTTATATGCTACCGGCATATAGTGCAGTAGCAATCAAGTTTTAAAAATTGTCTAAGGGCAAAAGGAGTCGCTAAGGCGACTCCTTGTTTTTACAAAAAAATAACTAAAATCGACAAAATCATTTTGACAAAGTATATAGTTTGACATCAGGTGACAATATCCATCAAAACCTTAGAAATAGTGTCGAAAAAGCACGTTCGAAACTTGAAAAACTTCCTTAAAAATTATAGACACATTTTTGAAAACGATGTAAAATTATTTCATCGAAACACAAGATAAAATAAAAATAATAGGAGGAAGAAAAATGGAAGTTTTAAAAATTTCATCAAAATCAAACCCAAATTCAGTTGCAGGAGCAATCGCAGGGTTAGTCAAAGAAAGTACAAAAGCAGAAATGCAAGCAATAGGAGCAGGAGCTTTAAATCAAGCAATAAAAGCAGTTGCTATCGCAAGAGGTTTTGTAGCACCATCAGGTGTAGATTTAGTTTGTATTCCAGCATTTGCTGAAGTTCAAGTAGAAGGTGAAGATAGGACTGGAATAAAATTAATTATAGAGTCTAGAAAATAATAAAATTAATATATTTTAAGTGAAAATAAATTGGCGGATTGAGATTTTCTTAAAAATTGAATTTGATAGAAAATCTTAGGTTCGCTTTTTTTGTTTTTTCATATTGAAAATCTAAAAAAAATAATATATTATATACAAGATAGAAAGGTAATGAAAAAAATGAGTAATAATAATTTTTTTAAGTATATATTTTCAATTGTAGTTGTGTTTTTAGTATTATACACAATATATGTAATAGTACAAAATAAAACAGATATTTCTGATGTGAATCCTGATCAAACTTCAACACTTACAAATATACAAACAGACTTAAGATTAGCAATTTCACAATTAGATACAATAAATCCATTAAAAACAAACAACAAAGATGTTCAAGAAATTACAAAAATAATATATGATCCATTAGTTACTTTAAATGAAAACTATAAACTGGAATATTACTTAGCAGAAGAAATTGCTAAATCAGATGATTTAACATATGTGATTAAATTAAGAAAAGGTGTTTTATGGCAAGATGGTACAAATTTTACAGCAGATGATGTAAAATTTACAATTGAATTAATACAAAATGGAGTGAGTCCAATTTATTCTGAAAATGTAAAATATATAACTGAAACAGAAGTAATAGATAGTAGTACTGTAAAATTAAGATTATCAAATCCAGTTCCATTTTTTGAATATAATTTAACATTTCCAATGATGTGTCAAAAGTATTATGCAGATGAAGACTTCACATTAAGTGATAAATTGCCAATTGGAACAGGAATTTTTAAAATTTCAGAAATTAGTAGCAATGTTATAAAATTATTACCAAATGATACATATTGGGATACAAATAGAAAACCAATGGCAACAGAAATAAATATAAATTTATATAATACACTTGGAGAATGTTATTTAGCATTCAAAAATGGAGAAGTAGATGTTTTAACAGCAAATGTAACTGATATTGAAAATTATATTGGTAATTTAGGGTACAACAAAATTGAATATAAATCTAGAGAATATGATTTTTTAGTATTTAATACAGCAAATGAATTATTATCAGATCCAGCGGTTAGAAAAGCAATAAGTTTGTCAATAGACAAAAATACCTTAGTAGCATCTTGTTTAGGAAAAGGATATGCACCATCTAATTTTAGTTTAGATATGGGAAATTGGCTTTATACAAAAGATTTAAGCGTTTCTATAGATACAGAGCAAGCAGCTCAAATTTTAAATAATGCAGGATGGGAACGAACAAGTAATTCTTGGCAAAAAAGATTAGAAGGAAGAACAGAAAAACTAGCTTTTTCTATAACAGTAAATACAAATAATGAGGCAAGAGTTGCAGTTGCTGAAAATATAAGAGATCAACTGGCAAATTTTGCTATACCAGTAACAATAAATTATCTATCATTTGAAAGTTATACAGATGCTATAAATAACAGAAACTTTGAAACAGCAATATCAGGATTAAAATTAGGATATTCACCTAATTTAACAACATTTTTTGGAGAAGGAAACATAGCAAATTATAATAATGGTGAAGTATTAGAGATAATGAGTATTGTATCAAATACAACAGATGAAAATATTTTATACGAAAAATATGCAAGATTATATGATATATATTTAGAAGAAGCACCATACATTGGGTTATATAGAAATACAGATATAATAGTATATAATCAAAGTTTAGTTGGAAATATAACAGCGAATTGTTTTAATATATTTCATAACATAGAAAAATGGTATAGAAGATAAAACCCGAAATAGTGTTCGGAACTAACACATGCATGTCTATGTACAACATGAATATAAAGTTTTAAATTTTTTTAAAAAAAGTATTGACAAAAGAAAAATTAAAGGTATAATAAGAACATAAGTTTTACAAACAAATATTTGTTAGGAGGAAAAATTAAATGGGAGACAATTCAGAAAAAAGAAAAGCATTAGATGCTGCAATGAGTCAAATAGAAAAACAATTTGGAAAAGGTTCTGTTATGAAATTAGGAGATTATAAATCAATGAATGTTGAAGCAATCTCAACAGGAGCTTTAAATTTAGATATAGCATTAGGAATAGGAGGAATTCCTAAAGGAAGAATTATAGAAATATATGGACCAGAGTCTTCTGGTAAAACAACTTTAGCATTACATGCAGTTGCAGAAGCACAAAAGAAAGGTGGAGAAGCAGCGTTTATAGATGCAGAACACGCATTGGATCCATCATATGCTAAGAAAATAGGAGTAGATATAGATAATTTAATAGTATCTCAACCAGATACAGGAGAACAAGCATTAGAAATAGCAGAAGCTTTAATTAGAAGCGGTGCAATAGATATAATAGTAGTAGATTCAGTAGCTGCATTAGTACCAAAAGCAGAAATAGATGGAGATATGGGAGATGCACACGTTGGATTACAAGCAAGATTAATGTCACAAGCATTAAGAAAGTTAGCTGGAACAATAAATAAAACAAATGCAACAATAATTTTTATAAACCAATTAAGAGAAAAAGTTGGTGTAATGTTTGGAAATCCTGAAACAACAGCAGGTGGTAGAGCATTAAAATATTATGCTTCAGTAAGAATGGATATAAGAAGAATAGAAGCAATAAAACAAGATGGAGAAGTAGTAGGAAATAGAACAAGAGTTAAAGTAGTAAAAAATAAAGTAGCACCACCATTTAGAGAAGCAGAATTTGATATAGTATATGGAAAAGGTATATCTAAAGAAGGAAGTGTATTAGATTTAGCGGTAAGTTTAGATATTATAGAAAAAAGCGGTTCATGGTTTAGTTATAATGGAGAGAAAATTGGACAAGGGCGTGAAAATGTAAAAAAATACTTATTAGAAAATCCTAAATTTATGGCTGATGTTGAAAAGAAAGTTAGAGATAACTTTAATAAAGCATTTGAAAATGCTTTAGCAGAAGATGGAAGTGCAGAAAAAGAAGAAGATGATGAACTAGAAGAAGAATAAGCTTTAATAATTAAGTTAGAGATTTAATAGCAGAGTGTTAACAAAAAAGGTGTTAACACTCTTAAAAAAATAAAAGGAAGTAAAAATGGAAAATAATCAAATTGATTTAAATAAAGAATTTAGCAAGTTAAATAAAAATAGTTCGGTAAAAGAAGTACAAGAATATATTGAAAAAATGTTAAGAGCAAGAGGGTTTGAAAATCAAACATTAGAAGATGTAATGTTACTTCTAACAGAAGAATTAGGAGAAGTAGCAAAAGAAGTAAGAAAAGCAGAGCATAAAATAAAAATGGATATTGCAAAAAATAATGAACAAAATTTAGGAAATGAAATATCTGATGTATATATACTACTTATGTCATTATGTGTAATTGCAGACATAGATTTATTTGAGGCATTTCAAAAAAAAGAGAAAATAAATTTAAAAAGAGAATG
>CANEMG010000006.1 GCA_947428535.1 uncultured Clostridium sp.
GAAGTAAAAATAAATGTAAAATCATTTGAAGGAATAAATGCAGATTTTTTTGAAATACCAATGCCAAGAAAATATTTAAAAGATAGTATTCATTTAAATGACTTCGATAATTCAATATTATATGAAAGTTATATATATAAAAATACTAGTTCAAAAAACATCCTAAAAGAAATAGAAAAGGATGGAATAAATATAAGTTTCTTAAATGGAAGAAATGGAAGAATAAGGAAAAATGAATATTTAAATCTGTCAAAAAAAATCGCAAATTAGCTTGACAAAATAAAAAAATAACCTTATTATAGTTTAGTATATAGAACAAACAAATAGGAGGCTTAAATTATGGGAGAAAAAGAATATTTATTAACACAAGAAGGTTATGATAATTTAGAAAAAGAATTAGAAAAATTAAAAACTGAAGTAAGATATGAAATAGCAGAAAGAATAAAAGTAGCATTAGGATTTGGAGATTTATCAGAAAATTCTGAATATGATGAAGCTAAAAATGCTCAAGCAGCAAATGAAATAAAAATTGCAGAATTAGAAGAAAAAATAAAATATGCTAAAATAATAGATGAGTCTGAAATAGATACAGAAGTAGTTCAAGTAGGAAACATAGTAAAAGTTTTAGATATGGAATTTGATGAAACAATAGAATACACAATTGTAGGTTCAACAGAAGTAGATACAGTTAATAATAAAATATCTAATGAATCACCAATTGGAAAAGCTTTACTAGGTAAAAAAAGAAATAATGTAGTAGAAGTTCAAGCTCCTGTTGGAATTATCAAATTAAAAATATTATCAATAAAAAAATAAATATTAGGGGATATATGGTGCATATATCCTTTTTTGATATTTTATAAAAGTTTATACACAAATAATTTTTACATATTTTATTTTTGTGTATCTATATATTTTATTAACTATTATTAAATGCTTCTCTCCAATTTCTAGCTCAAATTACTTTCAATTCGAAATTTTCTTTCTTCATTTAATAATAGTTAATAAAAGAAAATAATTTACAAAAACTAAAATAAAATTATGTAAAAATTTGAAATATGTAAGGAGAATAAAAATGAAAAGAATAAGAGTTGCAGGATTAGTAGAGATGAATGGTGGATACGTATTAATGCATAGAAAAAATGTAAAACCAACACCAAATAGTACAAAACCATATGGAGAATATTATGTTTTTCCAGGAGGAGGTTTAGAAGAAAATGAAACATATGAAGAAGGCGTTGCAAGAGAAGTTTATGAAGAATTTGGAATAAAAGTAGAAGTAAAAGAGCAAATATTTACAAGAAAAATAAATGATGAAACATTTGAATATATATATAAATGTGAGTATGTTAGTGGAATACTTGGAACAGGTACAGGTCCAGAATTTTCAAATAATCCTAAATACAAAGATAGAGGAGAATATATACCAGAAATTGTTTCAAAAAATGATATTAAGAATATTAGATTACTTCCTGAAGAGTTTGCAAAACAACTTTTATAATATTACTTCAATATTATAGTTTATTTTATAATTTTTATAATACAGTATTATTTATAAAATAAACTATAAATTGTAATAATAATTTAAATAAATAAAAAAATATATAAAAAACTAGTGTAAAAAAAACTTTTTTATGATAGAATACAAAAAAGTATAATAGGATTATTAAATATCCTTAAATAAAAATAAAAGGAGAAAAAGATGGTAGCCTATAAAAGAGTATTATTAAAACTAAGTGGAGAAGCATTAGCTGGAAAAGAAGGTCACGGAATAGATCCAGATGTAGTTGGAGCAATTTCAGACAAAGTAAAAGAAGTAGTAGAAATGGGAGTTCAAGTATCAATTGTTGTTGGCGGTGGAAACTTCTGGAGAGGTGCTAAAAATGGACATAAAATGGATAGAGCCTCAGCAGATTATATGGGAATGTTAGCAACAGCTATGAATGGGTTAGCATTGCAAGATGCTTTAGAAGCTAGAGGAATATACACAAGATTACAAACTGCAATAGAAATGAGAGAGATTGCAGAACCATACATAAAAAGAAAAGCAGCAAAACATTTAGAAAAAGGAAGAGTAGTAATATTTGCTTGTGGTACTGGTCATCCATATTTTTCAACAGATACAGGAGCAGCATTAAGGGCAGCAGAAACAGAATCAGAAGTTATATTGCTTGCAAAAACAATAGATGGGGTTTATTCAGCAGATCCTAAATTAGATAAAACAGCAGTAAAATATGATAAAATAACATATCAAGAAGTGTTAGAGAAGGATTTAAAAGTAATGGACTCAACAGCAACAGCATTATGCAAAGACAATAATATTCCATTATTAGTATTTGCAATAAATGAACCAGAAAATATAGTAAAAGCTATAAAGGGTGAAAATATAGGTACAATAGTATCATAATAAATTTATAATAAAGAGAGGGTAATATTATGGAATTACAAGAATTAGAAGAAAGAATGAAAAAAACAATAGATGTTTTTAATCAAAATTTATCAGAAATAAGAGCAGGAAGAGCAAATCCTGCAATATTAAATAAAGTAAGTGTAGAATATTATGGAACACCTACACCTATAAATCAAGTTGCTGGGATTTCTGTTCCAGAAGCTAGAACAATAGTTATTCAACCTTGGGATGCTAGTGTATTAAAAGATATAGAAAAAGCAATCTTAGCTTCAGATATTGGATTAAATCCAAATAATGATGGTAAAGTAATAAGATTAAACTTTCCAGAATTAACAGAAGAAAGAAGAAAAGAAATAGCAAAAGATATAAGAAAAATAGCAGAAGAATCTAGAGTAGCAGTTCGTTCTATAAGAAGAGATGGAATGGAAGATGCAAAATCAAGATGTAAAAATTCTGAAATAACAGAGGATGAAAAAGCAAATTTAGAAGATAAAATTCAAAAATTAACAGACAAATATGTAGCAGAAATTGATCAAATGTTAGAAAATAAAGAAAAAGAAATTATGAATATTTAGTAGGAGAATTTATGGAAGCAAATAATATGCCAAAGCACATTGGATTTATTATGGATGGTAATAGAAGATGGGCAAAATCTAAGATGTTACCTGTAAAATTAGGACATAAGCAAGGTGCAGAAACATTAAAAAAAATAACTAGATATGCAAATAAAATAGGAATAGAAATTTTAACAGTATTTGCTTTTTCAACAGAAAATTGGAAAAGAAGTGAAGAAGAAGTAAATGCATTAATGAGTCTTTTAGAAAATTATTTAGATGATTTTGCTAAAGAAGCAGATACGGAAAATATAGTAATTAGAGTATTAGGAAATATTTCAGAATTTTCTGAATCTTTACAAGAGAGTATTAAAAGAACAGTAAAAAGAACAGAAACTAATACAGGCACAATTTTAAATATATGTTTAAACTATGGTGGAAGAGATGAAATAACTAGAGCAGTTAAAGATATAGCAAGTGAAGTAAAATCAGGAAAAATAGACTTAAACGAAATAAATGAAGAATTAATTTCAAATCATTTATATACTAAAAATATACCAGATCCAGATTTAATAGTAAGAACAAGTGGAGAAATGAGACTTAGCGGTTTCTTAATTTGGCAATCAGTTTATTCTGAAGTTTTATTTTTAGAAAAACTTTGGCCAGATTTTTCACCAGAAGATTTAGATTTTGCAATTGAAGAATATAAAAAAAGAAACAAAAGATATGGGGCATAAATAAAATATTTGAAAAGGATATTTAATATATGAATATAAAAAGAGTTTTAACAACAATAATTGGTTTTCCAATAGTATTATTAGTATTTATTTTGGGAAATAAATATATTATTGATATAGTAGTAGCAATTATTGCAATTTTTGCTATGAATGAGTATATAAAATGTGTATCTAATAAATCTAAAGTAATACCTTGGATAAGTTATTTATCAGCAGCAAGTATCTCTTTAATACATATTATTCCAATTAATATTATAAAAATGGTTCTTACTTTTGGAATACCAGTATTAGTATTAGTGTTGTTTTTGCATATAATAATTTCAAATATGAAAATTACATTTGAGAATATAGCATATACATTAATAGGAATATTATATATTTTTGGATTTTCTATTTTCTTGCCATTAACATATGGAATAGAAGGGGAAATATCTGGAAAAATATTAGTATGGTATATAATGCTTTCTGCTTGGGGAACAGATACATTTGCTTTCTTAATCGGTCATAGATTCGGAAAAATGAAATTTAGTAAAGTTAGTCCAAATAAATCGGTAGAAGGATGTGTAGCAGGAACACTAGGTGCAGTGGTAATTAATTTATGTTTTACTTTGGCTATAAACACCATTTTAGGTACTCAAATATCATATTTATTTATAGGAATTATGGCCTGTATATTAAGCATAATTGGACAGATAGGAGATTTTACAGCTTCTAGCATAAAAAGATATTTTGGAGTAAAAGATTTTAGTGAATTATTTCCAGGACATGGAGGAATGATAGATAGAATAGATAGTGTTATATTTATAGCACCATTTGCGTATTTATTATTAACAATGTTTTTATAGGAGGAGTTAGATTTTGATTTTTTTGATAAATGCAGCGAAGGTAATATTTTTACTTGGATTTCTAGTATTTATACATGAAGGTGGTCATTTTTTAGCAGCAAAGTTTTTTAAGGTAAAAGTTGAAGAGTTTTCATTAGGATTTGGAAAGAAAGTATTTTCAAAACAAAGTGGAGAAACACTTTATTCTATAAGATGTATACCTTTTGGTGGATATGTTAAAATGACTGGAGAAAATGAAAAATCTGAAGAAGAAGGTTCTTTTAGTAAAGCTAAATTGAGTCATAGAATAGCAATAGTTGCAGCAGGAGCTATTGTAAATATTATTTTTGCAGTTATTGTGTACTTTATACTATCTTTATCTTCTGGATATAATGTTTCAACAACTGTTTCTGAATTATTACCAGAAGCTATAGAAAGTTCAGTTCCTATAGAAGCAGGAGATAAAATATTAAAAATAGATAATACAAAAATTAGGATAAAATCAGATATAGAAAAAGCATTAAGAGAGTATACAGGAGGAGAATTAACAGTATTAGTTCAACGAAATAACGAAAATGTAGAAGTAAAAGTCAAACCAATAGAATACGAAAATTCTGGTAGATATGTTTTAGGAATACAAGTAGCATTATTAGATGTGAGTTTTAATGAAAAAGTTTATTATGCTTTTTGGGAAACAGTAGATTTTTTAGAACAAATAGGATTAAGTCTAAAAATGTTATTTATAGGTAATGTAGGAATAGACCAGATGACAGGACCAATAGGAATTTCTGAAATAGTAGTAAAAACAAATGGAATATACAATTTTATTTATTTACTTTGCCTAATATCATTATCACTTGGAGTAACCAATCTTTTGCCAATTCCAGCATTAGATGGAGGAAGACTTGTGCTACTTATAATAGAAGGAATTAGAGGAAAAGCATTAGATCAAGAAGTAGAACTTAGCATACAATCAGCAGGATTTTTTCTATTAATTTTATTTTCAATTTATATATCTTACAAAGATATTTTAAGAATATTCTAATAATATATATAAAATTTACGAATGAAATGGGAACAATTTTGTTCTTTGAGAAGGGAAGTGCTAGAAATGAAATGTAGAATTTGTGGAGCAAAATTAAAAAAAGATGGAGATATATGTAAAAGTTGTTATAAAGCATATCTAGAAGAGGAAGAATTAAAAAAAGATGTAAATGAGCAATTAAGAATTAAAAGGAAATATTCTATAGCTTATGAAATAGCAAAATATATATGGATATTCGTAATATTTATACTATCTTCTATTATTTGTATTTCAACAGGTGGCTTTTTAGAAGAACTTTTAATAATACTTATTTTTGCTGTTACAATAGGATTTTTACTTTTTATAGATAAAAGAATTGCAATGGCAACACAAGTTATATTTTATGAAAAAAAGATGGTGTACACTTTTAAATTTTTATTTTTTGATACAGAAAAAATTGTTAAATATTCAGATTTAAAAGATATTACATACTATCAAACTTTTAGACAAAAGAAGTTTGGGTTTGGAGATTTATGTGTGTATGCAAAAGGAATATTTCCAGGAGCAACTTTATTAAATGGTTTTCAAATTAAAAATGTAGAAAATGTAAAAGAAGTTTTAGGAGCTATAGGACAAGTTATAGGTTCATTAGATTAGTAAATTTTAAGAGGAAAAGATGCAGAAAAAATATATAAAAGAAGTTTTTGGTGATTATAAATTAAATAGTAATTTAATAGAAGCAGAACTTGAAAATATAAATTTATATAAAAAAACAAATAAATTACAAGTAAAAATAATATCTTCAAAATCAATTCTTCTAAATGAAATAGAAAATTTTGAAGACTTTTTAATAAACAGATTTATGGTAAATAAAGCTTCTGTTGATATCACATATAATAATGTCGAAATCGATCAAAATATTTCAGAAAACTGGGAAAATATAATTAAATATATAGGAAAAAAAGAGCCTTTTAGTAAAGCTATTTTAAATGGTAGCAAAATAGAAATCAATGATGAAAAAGTAATTGTAAAATTAAGCATGAAAGGGGCTTCTTTTTTGCTTGCTCAAAAGTTCGATAAAGGTATGGAACATATATTAGAAAATTTATATAATAAAAAGTATCAAGTAGAATTTATTGAAAACGTATCAGAAGATTTTGAGAAACAGTTGTTAGCAAAGCAAAAAGAAGAAGAGAAACAAGCTCTTTTTGAATTAGAACGACAAGCTTTGATGGAAATTGAGGCTAGAAAAGAAGAAAAAAGAATAGAAGCAGAAAAAGAAAAATTAAGAAAAATAGAAGAAGAAAAAAGATTAAAAGAAGAATTAAGAAATCAAAATCCAGAACTTGCAGCTAGAATTGAAGCACATCAAAACAAAGATTCTGAAGTAAAGGATGAGGAATCACCTTTAATATTAGGTAGAAGTTTGATGATAAGAACTGAACTTATAAAAATAGAAGATATACCAATGGAAGAAACTACAGAAATGAGAGTTTGTGTTGATGGAGAAATTTTATCAGGTTCTATAGATTCAAGAGATATAAAAAATGAGAAAGTTATATTAATGTTTAATCTTTTTGATGGAACAAGTACAATTGCATGTAAAGCCTTTTTAGATAAGGAAAAATTTAAAAAAGTAAAATCAAGAGTATCTTCAGCAAAGGGATTAAGAATTGAAGGTGTTGCTAAATATAGTCCATATTCAAAAGAAGTGGAAATAATGGCAAATACAATAATTGAATCAACAGGAATGAAAAAAGAAAATATAAGACAAGATAATGCAGAAACCAAAAGGGTAGAACTACATATGCATACTCAGATGAGTCAAATGGATGCAATAACTCCATGTAGTGATTTATTAAAAAGAGCTATAAGCTGGGGGTGGAAATCTATTGCTATTACAGACCATGGAGTAGTGCAGTCTTTTCCTGATGCTCATAAATATTTGGAAAAAACAGGAGCAGATTTAAAAGTAATATATGGAGTGGAAGCATATTTTGTACCAGATAAGGATCCATGCGTTTTTTATTCTAAGAAACAATCAATAGATGATACAGAATATTGTGTATTTGATTTAGAAACAACAGGTATATCACATATAACAGAAAAAATAACAGAAGTTGGAATTATAAAAATGAAAAATGGTGAAGTAATAGATACATTTGAATGTTTTGTAAATCCGGAAAAACCAATACCAGAGGAAGTTGTTGCAGTAACCCATATTACAGATGATATGGTTAAAGATGCAGAAACAATAGATAAAGTTATGCCTAAAATTTTAGAATTTATGGGAGATTCTGTTTTAGTTGCACATAATGCGGATTTTGATATTGGTTTTATGAAATATAATTGTGAAAAACTAGGATTAAAATTGGAAAACACATATATAGATACATTGCGTTTGGCAAGAGCTATGTTTCCAGATTTTTCAAGATATAAGTTAGGAATAATAGCAGATAAATTAGGAATAAAAGTAGATGTAGCACACCGTGCTTTAGATGATGTAAAAACTTTAGTTGCAGTTTTTAAAGAAATGATAGAAAGAGCTAAAGATAAAGATGCAAAAACTATAGAAGATTTTGATAATGCTTTTGAAGCTGATTTTAGAAAATTACCTTCATATCATGCTATAATTTTAGCTAAAAATTATGTTGGACTTAAAAATCTTTATAAATTAGTATCATATTCTCATCTGGATTATTTTTACAAAAAGCCAAGAATTTTAAAAACGATGTTTAATAAATATAGAGAAGGACTAATATTAGGTAGCGCTTGTGAAGCAGGAGAATTATATAGGGCAATTGTTGCCAATAAACCTGATGAGGATTTAGAAGAAATAGCAAATTATTATGATTATTTAGAAATACAACCTTTAAGAAATAATGAATATATGATAAGAGAAGGAATTGTAGAAAGTGAAGAAACTTTAAAAGAATTCAACAAGAAAATAGTAGCATTAGGAGAAAAATTAAATAAATTAGTAGTAGCAACTTGTGATGTTCATTTTATGGATCCACAAGATGAAGTTTATAGAAGAATTCTTCAAGCAGGTCAAAAATATGATGATGCAGATAATCAAGCACCATTATATTTAAGAACAACAGAAGAAATGTTAAAAGAATTTGAATATTTAGGTGAAGAAAAAGCCTATGAAGTAGTTGTAACAAATACAAATATAATATCTGATAGATGTGAAAAAATAAAACCAATTTCACCAGAAAAATGTCCACCACATATACCAGGATGTGAGCAAACAATAAAAGATATAGCATATAGTAAAGCACACGAATTATATGGAGATCCGCTTCCTGAAATAGTTCAAACAAGATTAGACAAAGAATTAGATTCAATTATAAAAAATGGTTTCTCTGTTATGTATATTATTGCTCAAAAATTAGTTTGGAAGTCAAATGAAGATGGATATATAGTAGGTTCTAGAGGTTCTGTTGGATCTTCATTTGTTGCCAATATGACAGGAATCACAGAAGTTAATTCACTTCAACCACATTATAGATGTCCAAATTGTAAATATTCAGATTTTAATGTTGATGAGTATGGTGTAAAAAATGGTTTTGATTTACCAGATAAAAAATGTCCAAAATGCGGACATGATTTGGATAAAGATGGAATGGATATACCATTCGAAACCTTCTTAGGTTTTAATGGAGACAAAGAACCAGATATAGACTTAAACTTCTCAGGAGAATACCAAGCAAAAGCTCATAAATATACAGAAGTAATATTTGGAAAAGGTACAACTTTTAAAGCTGGGACTGTAGGTACAGTTGCAGAAAAAACAGCTTTTGGATATGCTAAAAATTATTTTGAAGAAAGAAATATACATAAACCAAATGCAGAAGTAGCTAGAATATCTAGTGGCTGTGTTGGAGTAAAAAGAACTACAGGGCAACATCCAGGAGGAATTATAGTTGTACCAAAGGGGCGAGAAATATTTGAATTTACACCTGTACAACATCCAGCAGATGATCCAAAATCAGATATAGTAACAACACATTTTGACTATCACTCTATTGATCAAAACTTATTAAAATTAGATATACTAGGACATGATGATCCTACAGTTATTAGAATGTTACACGATCTTACTGGAATAGATCCTACAAAAGTACCATTAGATGATAAGGAGACAATGAGTATATTTAGTTCAACAAAAGCACTTAAAGTTACACCAGAGCAAATAAATTCAGAGGTTGGAAGTTTTGGAATACCAGAATTTGGAACAAAATTTGTTAGAGGAATGCTTGTAGATACAAAGCCAACGACATTTAGTGAACTTATAAGTATTTCTGGATTATCACATGGTACAGATGTATGGTTAAACAACGCACAAGAACTTATAAATCAAGGAGTAGTTACACTAAGTGAAGCAATAGGATGTAGAGATGATATTATGGTGTATTTAATGAAAAAAGGATTAGAGCCAAATCATGCATTTAAAATAATGGAAACAGTACGTAAAGGTAAAGCATTAAAAGATCCTGAAAAATGGGCAGAATATGTAAAAATAATGCAAGAACATGATGTACCAGAATGGTATATAAAATCTTGTGAAAAAATAAAATACATGTTCCCGAAAGCACATGCTGCAGCTTATGTAACAAATGCATTTAGAATAGCTTGGTTTAAAGTACACAAGCCAAAAGCATATTATACAGCATACTTTTCAATAAGAGCAGATGAATTTGATAGTGAATGTATGATTTTTGGAAAAGAAAAAGTAATAGCTAAAATGAAAGAAATAGACAATGCAGGAAATTCAGCAACACCAAAAGACAAGAATATGTATCCAATATTAGAATTAGTTCTAGAAATGTATGAAAGAGGAATAAAATTTTTACCTATAGATTTATATAAATCACATAGTACAAAATTTATAATGGAAGAAGAAGGAATAAGACCGCCACTAAATAGTATACCAGGACTTGGTGATGTAGCAGCAGAAGGTATATATAAAGCAAGATTAGAAGAACCATTTGAATGTATAGAAGATATGCAGTCTCGTTCAAAAATAGGAAAATCAGTAACAGAATTATTAGATAAATTTGGATGCTTAAAAGGAATGACAAAATCAAATCAAATGAGTTTATTTGTGTGATGACCAATTAGGGACTGTAGTTTTTGGACATTTTTGTCCAATTATATACGTATGTTGTTTAAAATATATTTAAGATAATATTAAAAATAAACAAGTGTCCCTAATTGGACAAAAATGTCCAAAAACTACAGTCCCCAACTGGACATGGAGGTATGATAATGAAAGAATTGTTAGAGATAATTGGAATAAAATACATATTGCTTTATTTTTTGATAGCCAATATAGTAGGTTTTTTTGCTATGGGAATAGATAAATTTAAAGCACAAAGAGGATATTGGAGAATTCCAGAAGGAACACTAATAATGATAACAGCACTAGGTGGAGGAATTGGTACTTTAGTAGGAATGTATACTTTTAGACATAAAACTAAAAAACTAAAATTTACTGTTGGAATTCCAACAATACTAATTTTAGAAATAGTTATTATAGTATTTATAATTTTTGATTTGTGGAAATTATTTAACTAATTCTTGTTTAATAAAATACTATATGATATAATGGGCAATAATAAAAACAATAGAAAAAATAGACATCATAATATTTGCAAAAGATAATAATAAAAAGGATGTAGAAGTGGAGAAATGTTATGTTTGAAAAAGTATTATTCAATTTGCTAGCATTTTCCCTATTTATAATAATATTTTTTAAAATTATTAGAAAAAATGATGCAAATTATGTAATTTTGTTAGTATTACAAGCCATTGGAATATCTATAAGTTTTATTGAAGTAAAATTGGGAATAGATGAAAGCGTGTTTTGGGGAACTGTAAGATATTTGTTCTCAATAATAATTCCATTTATAATAATTACAATGGAAATAAATGGTATTAATTTTTCTGAAATTTTAAGTATTGCACTTGCAAAATTTCTTATTATGAAGGGAGATAATAAAGCAGCAAAACAAGTTTTAATAAAATTAGTTTCAAAATATCAAGAAAGCTATATAGGACATAAGATGCTAGCTGAATGTTACGAAAAAGAAGGTGGAATGAGAAGAGCTATTGATGAATATGTAACAGCAGTAGATATAAATAAAAAAGATTCTAAATCTTATTTTAAAATTGCAGCATTATTAAGAGATTTAGGAAAAAAAGATGAAGCGATTCAAATGCTTGAAAACTTGGTAAAAGTAAAGCCAGATTGTTATGAAGCATCATGTTTATTAGGAGAATTATTGTGTGAGCAAGAAAGATTTAAAGAAGCAGCTAATGTATATAATGCAGCATTAATATATAGACCAGCAGATTTTGATTTATATTATAATTTAGGAATTGTTTACACAAGATTAAGTGACTTTAAAATGGCACAAGAGATGTATGAAAAAGCAGCAGCAATAAATCATAAACTATATGGTGCACACTATAATTTAGGATTAATAGCATTTATTCAAAGAGAATATGAAATAGCAGAAAAATATTTTGAAAAGAGTTTATATGGTGAATTAGAAGCTATGTCATATTATCAATTAGCTAAAATATATGTTTATAAAGGCGAAAAAGATAAAGCTATAAACTTTTTAAATAAGGCAATAGAGCTTGATCCAAATCTTTTAAAATTAGCAGAAAAAGAAAAAACATTTGAAAAAATAAGAACACATATTACTGTATCAGTTAAAATGAATGAACCAATAATTAAAGATATAAATGCTGAAGAAATATTTGGGAATAATGTACTCAAAGAACAAGAGGTAATTGCAAGGAATTATCTTGAAGAGAGTTCAAGAGTAATTGAAGAAATGAGTGAAAATATGACAAAAGAAAAAATAAATGAAAAACTTGATTATATTTTTAATAAAGAAAATACTGAAAAAGAACTTGATGAAAAAGATAAGCAAATAGAAAAAGAAGAAAGACAAAGGAATTAGTTA
>CANEMG010000007.1 GCA_947428535.1 uncultured Clostridium sp.
CCCAAAACTGTTAAAGTTTTTTCAACAATTTTGAGATAATAAAAATTAATTTTTATGCTAAAATTTATATTGGTTTCTATCTGATCTTTCATCAAATTCTCTATCATATGCTTCATTACCATAGAACCATTCTTCTTTTTTCTTTCTTTTTCCTAATGTTCTATTTTTATTAAACAATATATCTAAAAATGTTAACATTGGTATTACTACTCCTAAAAAAACACATAACATATTAGCACTATTTGTCACATTTAATCCTGAAACACCAACTTCCAAAATTGCATTATATAATGCTGTTCCAAAATATGATGCATATATTCCAAAATAACATGCCGCTCCTACTATATTTCTTTTTACAACTAATATGATACATGGTAATGTTGCAAATAAAACTGCTATTTCAACATTTGTATTTAGCGGTGTTGCGAAAAATGAAAAATCTAATTGATATAATAATGTTGCAATCGCTCTAAAAATCCAAAACAATACTCCTAAAAAAGTAAGCAAGTAACTAAATAAAGTCATATTTTCTACCTCCTAATAATCACATTTTAACATAAGTTTATTTTGTTTTCAATAGAACAAAAGTGGACAATATGATAATTACAAAAATACAAAAATTTACTAAATTGTCCACGTATTTGTTCAATGCGCCGATTTTGTTGTACAAAATCGTGTGCAAAATTAGAGAAGCTTTTATTTAGTAGGAAATGCAAAGCACTTTCCTACTAAATAAAAAAGCGTGCTTCAAACACGCTAAAATTTAAAATTATTCACCATCTGTAAAATTAAATTCTTCTTTAAATTTTTCTTTGAAGATTTCAAATACTGCAGTTAATGTTTGTTCATCATCCACACTAATATAAGATTCTTCATCACTATCTTCTTCTGAATCATCAACTTTTAATATTACTACTTCTCCATCATCTTCTTCATCTTCTTCTAACACAGGTAATAATACTACATATTCTTCTGATTCATATTCTATTAAATCTAAAAATTCAAATTGTACTTCATTACCATTTTCATCATTTAAAATTATAATATTACTTAGATTTTCATCTAATTCATTTTCTTCATCCATTTTTTATACTCCTTCCTATGTATGATTTTTTCAAAATCTAAAACTATGATATACTAAAGATTGTTTTTTTGCAATAGTTTTTTTGTATTTGTTAAAATTTATTTTTTGCTATTTTCTAATTAATAAATCATTTATTTTATCCAACTATTTACTTTTATTCATATACATTTCTAATATATATACTGCTGAAATTGTATCTACTATTCCTCTTTTTTTTGTTTTATTTATATCCAAAAAATTCATAGTTTTATGTGCTGCCACTGTTGTAAGTCTTTCATCTATTGTTTCTATTTTAATCTTGTTATATTTACATTTTAATTTATGGATGAACTTTTCTGTAATTTCAGCTCTTATTGTTTTAGTTCCATCCATATTAAAAGGCATACCTACTACAATTATTTCTACATCAGGATATATTGATAAAATTTCATCTATTCTTTTTAATAAAATTTTATCATTTCCATCATATGATATCGTTTCTAATCCCTGCGCAGTAATGCCTAATGCATCTGTAATAGCTATACCAACTCTACTATCTCCATAATCTATACCTAATGTTCGCATGAAAATTATTCTTCCAATCCAATATAATCTTTAACCATTTTTTCTAAAAGTTCATCTCTTTCAATTACTCTAATTAAATTTCTAGCATCATTATGACTTGTTATATAAGTAGGATCTCCTGATAAGATATACCCAACAATTTGGTTTATTGGATTATATCCTTTTTCAACTAAAGCTTGGTATACTTCTTTTAAAATTTCCTTAGCTCTTATGCTTTTATCTTTCTCTACCTTAAAGCTCATTGTTTTGTCAATAGACATATTCATTCCCTCCTAAATATAATTTATTTTGTTTTCTTCTGTGTCAGCTGAATCTAAATACTCTTCTAGCTTTTTATTTAACTGCTCTATTCCAGTTCCTTTATAATATGTTGATACAACAAAGTTAACTTTTGGAGAAGCTGTTTTTTCTTCTTTTAATTCTCTTACTTTTACTCTTTTTCCATTTATAACTTTTTTTACTTCTACTTCTTCCGCTTCTTCTACTATTTCAAGCTCTTCCATTTCTTTTTTTAGAGTTTTTAAGAATTCTTCAACACTTCCTTCTTCTACTCCTGAAAATACAATTACAAACTTAGGTCCCATATATCTTACAAAAACATATTGTGATGGCATTTTTGTTTTTACTATGTTACTAACTTCTGTAATTATTTCATTTCCTATTTGTCTACTTGCTTTTTCATTTATTTTTTCTATATTTATTATTTTAAACATGCATACTGCTGATGTTGGGAATTTATCAAATGTTTTCTTAGCTCTTCCATATAAATATTCTGCTGAATATAATACTGTAAATTTATCTATTCTTACAATCTTTTCCATTGCATCTTGATATGACATTGTTGATAATATTGATATTATATTATCTTTTACAACTTCTATAATAGCTGTATCTGTTTTATCAAATGCATGCATTCTTCCACTTTCCATAATCCAATATCCAATATAAATATTATCTATATATAAAGGGAAAAACATTGCAGATTTAGCTCTACCCATCTCAACTTTTTGATAAGGCAATTTCTCATTGTCATTATCAATTGTTATATACTTAGGTGTAGCTGTTGAAACACTATCTTGGAAAATTTCTTCATTATGCAAATTTGCCAAGGTTTCGTGATGAATTTCATCAACGTTTGTTGCTTTAATTACATATTCTGCTCCATCAAAAACAACTATTGTTGAATATTTTATATCATATTTTTCTATAACAATATCATTTATTTTATTTATTTTTTCATCTACTGATTCTTCTTCCCCTGCCACTTTCATGAAGTCTTGTAATATTGATAAATTATTTATCTGCTGGTTTATGTTATTAAAGGCTTCTATTTTTTTCTGAATATGAATGTTATATGCAACAAGAACAGCAATTGCTATTAGCAAAACTATTATAACTACGATTACCAAGATATCACTCTCCCATATTTAACTTTTAGATTTTTTAAAATTTTCTACTTTTATTTTTTTTCATTTTATTTAAAGTGTTCCCCATATTACTAGAAAAATTAGGATTTCCATAATTTAATTGTGGAGAAGCTTTTGTTGTACCATAATTTGGTTTACTTACTAATGGATATACCATTTCACCTAAATTCTTTAATTTATTTAAAAATGTTTTAGAATATCCATTTATAGACACATTACAATTAACCATTGAATCTAAGTATTTTGAATATGCATTATCTTCAAATGGTATACTACAAGCTTTTACCATATCTTTATTAAACAATTCTGTCATAAATGACATTGATGGATCATTATAAAAAGACATTCCTCCAATTATCGCCTTTGTAGTTAGGCTTCTAACTTTTAATTCTTTATTTATTACAACTCTTACTTTTTCAGATTCTAATACCCCTTTTGATTTTAAATCTCTTAAAAATGCTGTTAATGGTTGTATTGTTAATATATCCATTGATTGCACTAAATAAATTTCTTGACAACTAGCAAAATATGATGGATCTGTTTCAAAGTCACAATCTATTAGTACTAATGAATGATTTTGCACCAATGTTGATAAAATTGGTTCTGCATCTGAATAATCTTTGCCATCATTTGGAAGTGCTGTATAAACAGTTAAATTTCTATTTACTTTTATTCCTTCTGCAAATCCTTTTTGTAATTTGCTAATTGAATTATAAGCTATATTTCTTAATTCTTCTTCATTATTTGTATATATATAATAAGAATTTTTATTTTTAGTTGTATCTAAAATTGCTGTATTTATACCAAGTGATGAAAATAATGCAGCTAAGTTATTTACTAAGAAAGATGTTCCGTTTTTTGTTGTTCCTAAAAATGTTACTATTTTTTTATCTTTAGTTAATAAACTATTTAGACTTGACATCGAATAATCTATTCTTGGTTTTATAGTTGCTATTTCTGCATTTGGTATTGTTTCTTGACTTTCTACTATTTCTTCTTCTTCCTTTAATCCACCTAAAATATCATCTTCTTCATCTTCATCTATTTCTGGCAAAATTTCATCAATATTAGCTCTTGAAGAAGGCTGGCTAACTGTTTCATCTTCATCACTATCTAAATCATCTAAATCATCTAATCCTGGCAATGAAACTTCATCTGTATAATCTTCATCTTCTTCAAAATCATCTTCTATTCCTGGTAAGATATCTTCTTCTTCATCTTCCTCAAAGTCATCTTCCATTCCTGGTAAAATATCTTCTTCATCTTCCTCAAAGTCATCTTCCATTCCTGGTAAGATATCTTCTTCATCTTCTTCAAAGTCATCTTCCATTCCTGGTAAGATATCTTCTTCATCTTCTTCAAAATCATCTTCCAGTCCTAGTAAGAGATCATCTTCTTCATCTTACTCAAAGTCATCTTCTATTCCTGGTAAGATATCTTCTTCTTCATCTTCCTCAAAATCATCTTCTATTCCTGGCAAGATATCATCTTCTTCATCTTCCTCAAAGTCATCTTCCATTCCTGGTAAAATATCTTCTTCAATTTCTATTTCTGGTAAAAACTCTTTGTCCTCATCAAAAGAATCATCTATTTCTGGTAAGATTAAATCTTCCTCTAAATCTATATCTTCAGGTAGTTCTATTTTCTTCTTTGGATGCTCTTTTTTATTAGCAACTTTTTCTGTCGCTTTTTTAGCTGGTTCTTGATATGCCTTTTTCTTAACAACTTTTTTAGGCTCTTTCACTTCATCAAGAGTTGCTTGTTTAACTTTTTTACTCTCTAAAGACTTAACTTTCTTTTTTCCAACTTCTGAAGTAGTTTCAGACACTTTCTTTTGTTTAGGTTTTACTTTTACTACTCTTCCATCTGGTAAAACTTTGGTTTTAATTTCAGATTTTTTTACTGATTTAGTTGGTTTAGCACTTTCCATTTCTTTTGTTTCTTCCTTTTTTATAACTTTTTTCTTTACTTTTTTAGGCTCTTCTTGGGCTTTTGCTTGTGCCACATTTACAGTTTTTACTTCTGCCTTAGTATTAGCTTTTTTAGGTTTTGCTTTTCCTGATGTTTTTACTGTTCCTGGTATCACTATTGGTCCAGAAATTTTATTTTGATTCATTTTATTTTCTATAATATCTATTTTTATTCCTGTTTGCTTTCTAGCTTCCTTAGACTTTAATTCTTGTGTATTTACTTTTTGTACTACTCCATTTACAGACATTAATTCTTGATATTTCTGACATTCATTTTCTAAAACCGCTTTTACATTTACTGGTAAACAATTTACTACTATTTTTAATTGATCATCTGTGTATTGAGCTGCTATACTGTTAAAGCTTTCTGCATATTTATCTGTATTTCTCCCTAATTTTTTAAAATGTGTTAATATGTTTTGAATCTCTAACTCGCTAACTTCACTATCGCTTTTATTACTATAATTAACATCTTCTGAATCTATTTTATAATATATTTTAGCCTCTTTTTTAGTTCTCGGTTTATTTATTAGTTTGCAAACATTGTCCATACTTCTATCAGTACCTAAAAGTGCATTATATATTCCTATTCCAAATAGTTTTACTAAAAATGAACTAGCTTTTGTATGTCTATCTCCTGCTATTAAAACTATTGATGTTTCATTTCCATCTATATCTTGTGCTTCATCGCTAATATCATCAAGTTTTTCAAAGATAAATTTGTCCTGTGCTTCGTAATTATTATTTGAAAATGCTTCTAAATCTTCACTTATAACTATTCTATCGTAGTTTTTATCTTTTTGTATTTCTTTTAATATTGCGTTGAAGTAATATACATTTTTATAAGAAAGAATTTCCTTATATTCTTTTTGGTATTTCTTAACAATTGCTTCAGAAATACTTTCACTACTAACCGCAAATAAAACTTTCATTCGTTTAACCCCTCCAACCATTTACTACAATTGCAAAAATTAATGGTAATACTTGACATATAAGTAAAATCGTTACAAATGTTATAACTAACATAAATCCTTTATCTCTAACATCTAATTTTCTTATACCTAATACATATTGATATATTGATCCTATTGCTATTCCCATAAAGCAAAATGGTATACTATATATTCTTACTATGTTTAAAACATATGCTACTAATCCAAAAGAAGTTGATCCATATTTCTCAACATATTCTGCTAATTTATCTTGTGTAGACTCTTTTATTTCAACTAATTCTGTTGCTTGGTCAGAGCTTAAAACTTCATCTCCCGTAACAGCAAAAGAATTTGAATACATTACAAATATTCCAAATAATATTATAAAAATTAGTGCCGTTATTGATATTTTTTTTATCATATTTATAAAAAACCTCCTTTAGGTTAATTCTCTTTAATATTGTACATACATTATAATACAATATATTAGATAAAATATCAACTGTAATTTCTATTTTTTTCCTATTTTTTCTAATTTTTGTACAATATAATTTTAATCTTAATACTCTTTTTTGTCAAACTTAATTTTTTGATTTTTCTTAATTTCCGTAAGGAATTTTTATATAATATTTTAATTTTCTTTTTAGTTCATCATATTTTCAATTCCTATCATTATTCCTAATTTTCCGTATTCATATGTTAGTCCACCTTGCATATATGCAGTATAAGGTTCACATACTGGTCCATCACAGCTTAATTCAATTGTAGATCCTGGTGTAAAACTTCCACTTGCCATTATTTCTTTATGTTCATATCCAGGCATATCATCTGGAACAGGAGTTACATATGATTCTATTGGTGAAGCTTTTTGTAACCCTTGACAAAACTTAATAAGTTTTTCTTCTGAGTTTAATTCTATTGTTTGTATTATATCTGCTCTTTTGTCATCAAATTTAGGACTTACTCCATTAAATCCAAACTCTTCAAGCATTTTACTTGCAAATATCATTGTTTTTAATGCTGATTTTACTACATTAGGAGCCATAAATATTCCTTTGTAATATGACAATAATTGATTAAAGTTAGCTCCCATATCTTTACCTACACAAGGTGCTGTAAGTCTTTCTGCAACTCGATTTATTATATCTTTCCTACCTACAACATATCCTCCACTTGTTGCAATTCCTGCTCCTAAATTCTTCATTAATGAGCTTACAAATAAATCTGCTCCTACTTCTGTTGGCTCTTTTTCTTCAACAAATTCACCATAACAATTATCTACCATTACTATTATTTCTGGATTATTTTTCTTTATTAATTTTATAACTTTTTCAATTTTATCTATATTTAAACTTTTTCTCTGTGAGTACCCCCTAGAACGTTGGATTTCTATTAATTTTATTCCACCTATCTTTACTCTTTTTTCAATTTTTTCATAATCAAAATCATTATCTACAAGTTCAATTTGCTCATATTTTATCCCATGTTTAATTAAGGAATTTTCACTGTCTCCAGTTATACCTATTACACTTTTTAATGTGTCATATGGTTCTCCTGAAATACTTATCATCGTATCTCCATATTTTAACAATCCAAACAAAGATATTGTTAATGCATGTGTACCAGACATTATTTGTGGTCTTACTAAAGCATCTTCTGCTTTAAAAATATCTGCATATATTTTTTCCAATTTCTCTCTTCCACCATCATAATATCCATATCCTGTTACTTCATTAAAGTCTGTTGTTGATACTTTGTTGTCTTGAAATGCTTTTAATACTTTCATACTTGATTTTAAAGAAGTTTTTTCTAATTCCTCAAAAATTGGCTCTATTTCTTTTTCTACTTTATTTGCTATTTCTAGAACTTTTTCACTTATCCCTAATTCCTTATACATAATAATTCTCCATTCATTATATTTTACAGCTTTAGCATTATATCACTTTAATTTTCTTATGTGAATATTTATTTCAAAAAAATAGAGAATTTAAAATAAATTTAAATTCTCTAACAATTTTATTTTTCTTGATATTCTGTAATTTGAATTGTCTCTATAACAACATCTTTAACTGGTTTATCTTCTTGTCCATCACTAGTTGTTTGTGTAGGAGTTTTAGCTATTGCATCTACTACTTCCATTCCTTCAAAAACTTGTCCAAATACTGTGTATTGTTCATATAAACTTAAGTATCCACCATAATTTTTATATTGTTCTAATAGTCCTGCTGGATATTGATTAGATTTCTTCAAATATGATTCCATTTCTTCTAAATAATGTGCTTGTGTTATAAAAAATTGACTTCCAATACTATTTGGCATCATTGACATCGCCATACATAGAGAACCTCTATATGGTACTAAACTTTTATCTAATTCTGTACCAAACCCTTCTCCCCATATGCTTTCTCCTCCAGTTCCATCTCCTAATGGATCTCCACCTTGAATCATAAATTCATCAATAACTCTATGGAATGTCAAGTTATTATAATATCCTTCTTTAGAATGTGTAATAAAGTTTTCAACAGCTTTTGGAGCTACATCCTTAAAAAATTTTACTTTTATATCTCCAAAATTTTTCACTTTTATTATTGCTATTGTTTCTCCATTTGCTGGTTTTGACATTTGTTTTTCAGCAGCTACTTTATAATCTATTGTTTGATTATTGGAATTTGCTGTGCTATTGGTATTCTTGCTTGTATTTGATGTTGAATTTGACTTCTTAGTATTTGTTGTATTTGTTTTATTATCACTACATCCTGTTAATACAAATAACATAGAAATAATGATTATTGATATTAAAACATATCTTTTTTTCATTTTCTCCTCCTTAAAAATATTTTTATTTAATTTATAATAAATTTTAGTTTAAATCAATACATTTTTTCATCAAAATAAGAACTAATTTCTTCTAGATTAAAGAAATCACACTGTCTGAAGATATCATATGCAACAATTGCAACTGCATTTGATAAATTTAAAGATCTTAAAGTTTTTCTCATTGGTATTCTAATGGTTTTATCTAAATATTTTTTTAGTATATCTTCTGGAAGTCCTTTTGTTTCTTTTCCAAATAAAATAAATATTTCATCTAATTCAGAATAATGTACATCTGAATAAACTTGTTTTCCTTTTGTTGTTACAAAGAATATATTATTTTCTTCTGGCTTATATTTTTCTAAAAATCTTTCAAAATTAGTATGTTCTTCTATTTCTAATTTATCCCAGTAATCTAAACCTGCTCTTTTTACTTCTTTTTCAGAGACTGAAAATCCTAATGGGTGTACTAAGTGAAGTTTTGCTCCTATTGCTGCACAAGTTCTTGCTATATTTCCTGTGTTTTGTGGTATTTCTGGTTCTACTAAAACAATATTTAATTTCATTTTTTTATCCTCTTTATAACTTACTATATTATCTCATTTTCTTTTAATATTCTATACACTTTATCGATTGGAAGCCCTATAACACTCATATAATTTCCTTCAATTCTTTTTATGAATTTACTAAAAGAACTTTGTATTGCATATGCTCCAGCTTTATCATAAGGTTCTTCTGCATCTATATAATCAATAATTTCTTCATCTGTAATATGAGCTACTTTTACTAATGTTTTGCTTATTTCTTTATATTCTTTATATTCTCCATGGTCTTCAATTATAATTGCTAAACTTGTATATATAATATGAGAATCATTTTCTAATTCTTTAAGCATTCTTATTGCTTCTGTTCTACTTTTAGGTTTTCCATATATTTTATTATCTTTTACTACAATTGTATCTGCACTTATAATTGTTCTATCCCCTTGAGTATTATTAAAAACCTCTAATGCTTTTCCATATGCAAGTTGTTTTGATTGCTCTGGAATATCTAAGTCTTCATCAATTTTCTCTTCATAATTACTTACCAAAACTTCAAATTCTATTTTGGCTAAATCTAATATTGCTGACCTTCTTGGTGATTGCGATGCTAAAATTATTTTCATTTTTTATTCTCCTCTTTTTACAATATACAACTTCTATTTTTCTAATTATATATTTATTAAAAAATACTGTCAATTACTCTTTTTACAAAAAATTCATAATCAGTAAAAATTCCTATTTTATCTTGTTTGTATTCATTTTTCGACATTCAATAATTATAAATACAGTTTTTTTCTATTGAAAAATATAAATTCATATGTTAGAATTTGTAGTTGAAAAATACAAAAAGAATAAAATATATATATAAGGTAAAAATATGTATATATTTGTAGGAGGAAATTATGAAATTTGAACAATGGAAAGATTTTAAATCAGGTGCTTGGGAACAGGAAGTCAATGTTAGAGACTTTATACAAAAAAACTATACACCATATGAAGGCGATTCTTCTTTCTTAGCTGATGCTAGTGAAAAAACTAGAAAACTTTGGAACACTGTATTAGATTTATATAAAAAAGAAAGAGAAGCTGGTGGAGTTTTAGCTATATCTAATGACATTGCCTCTACTATATCAAGTCACGAAGCTGGTTATATAGATAAAGATTTAGAACAAATTGTTGGTCTTCAAACAGAAGAACCTTTAAAAAGAGCCATTATGCCTACTGGTGGTATAAGAATTGTTGAAAAATCTTGTGCTGCTTATAATCAAAAAGTTTCTGATGAATTAGAAAATATTTATCACAATCATAGAAGAACACATAATGATGGTGTATTTATGGCATACACACCAGAAATAAGAGCTGCCAGAAGTTCTCACCTAATTACTGGATTACCAGATGGTTATGGTCGTGGAAGAATTATTGGAGATTACAGAAGAGTTGCCCTTTATGGTGTTGATTTCTTAATTCAAGAAAAGAAAAAAGATCTTACTCATTTAGAACATTCTAATATAAATGAAGAAAACATAAGAGAAAGAGAAGAACATTCTGACCAAATATTAGCTTTAGAAGAATTAAAAGTAATGGCACAAAAATATGGTTTCGATATTTCTAAACCAGCATCAAATGCTAAAGAAGCTGTTCAATGGACTTATTTTGGATATTTAGGTGCTATAAAGGAACAAAATGGAGCAGCAATGAGTATTGGTAGAACAGCATCTTTCTTAGATATATATTTTGAAAGAGATATTCAAAATGGTACTTTAACAGAAACTGAAGCTCAAGAAATAATGGATCATTTTGTTATGAAACTAAGACTAGTAAGATTTTTAAGAACACCTGAATATGATGAATTATTTAGTGGTGATCCAGTTTGGGTTACTGAAAGCATTGGTGGTATGGGACTTGATGGTAGAACTTTAGTAACTAAAAACTCTTTTAGAGTTCTACACACTTTAGAAACACTTGGTCCTGCTCCAGAACCAAACTTAACTGTACTATGGTCAACAAGATTACCTAAAGGATTTAAAGATTATTGCTCAAGTTTATCTATAAAAACAAGTTCAATTCAATATGAAAACGATGATTTAATGAGAGAATATTGGGGAGATGATTATGGAATAGCTTGTTGTGTTTCTGCAATGAGAATTGGAAAACAAATGCAATTCTTTGGTGCTAGAGCAAACTTAGCTAAAACTTTACTATATGCAATAAATGGTGGTAAAGATGAAATCTCTGGAAAACAAGTTGCAAGTAAAACAGTACCTGTTACTTCTGAATATTTAGACTATGATGAAGTTTGGGAAAAGTTTTACAATATGTGTGATTGGGTTGCAAGAGTTTATATGAATGCATTAAATATTATCCACTATATGCATGATAAATATTGTTATGAAAAATTAGAAATGGCTCTACATGATAAAGAGATTTTAAGAACTATGGCTTGTGGTATAGCAGGATTATCAATAGTTGCAGATTCATTCTCTGCTATGAAATATGCAAAAGTTAAAGTTATTAGAGATGAAAATGGATTAGCTGTAGATTATAAAATTGAAGGTGATTTTCCAAAATATGGAAATGATGATGATAGAGTTGATTCTATCGCAGTTGAAATCGTAAAAATGTTTATGAATAAATTGAAACAACAACCAACATATAGAAATTCAAAACCAACTATGTCTATATTAACAATAACTTCTAATGTTGTTTATGGTAAAGCAACTGGTGCTACTCCAGATGGAAGAGAAGCTGGAAAACCATTTGGTCCTGGTGCAAATCCAATTCATGGAAGAGATACTCACGGAGCTTTAGCAGTATTAAATACGATGACAAAATTACCTTATAAATATGCCGAAGATGGTATAAGTTATACTTTTGCAATAGTTCCTAGTGCTTTAGGAAAAACAGAAGTATCAAGAATAAATAATTTAACTTCTTTACTTGATGGATATTTTTCAAAATTTAGTCATCATATAAATGTAAACGTTTTTGATAGAGCTCTTTTGGAAGATGCTATGGAACATCCTGAAAAATATCCTCAACTTACAATAAGAGTTTCTGGATATGCAGTTAACTTTGTAAAATTAACAAGAGAACAACAATTAGATGTTATTAATAGAACTATCCATGAAAAAATTTAATCTAAATTTTATGAGCAA
>CANEMG010000008.1 GCA_947428535.1 uncultured Clostridium sp.
ATCCAGTTTCTGTTAAAGCTATTTCTACCCCAGTATTATTTTTTAAATTTCCTTGTATAATTTCTGATTTTAGTTCATCATTTTCATTAATAAATGTCCTAAATTTTATTTCTTCTTGATTCAATTCATATTGTCTTGGACTTTTAATTTCTTTTATTGTATACACTTTATCTACAAATAAATTTTTTATTTGTATTTTTCCTTCTTCATTTGTTATATTTGTTTTTCCTTCTTCTTGCTCTTCTTCTGCTAATACTTTATATGTAGCACCTGATACAACTTTTTCTGTTCCTTTTTGGTATTTAATAACTTCTAAATCAAATTGTTTTGATATCATAAAACCTAATTTATTTGTTTCTGTTTCAGCTTGATACTTACCGTTTTCTGTATCTTTGTAAAAAAATACTCCATGATGACTATATGATATCTGATTATAGTCTAATCCTTCTGGTATTTCTATTGTGTATCTGAATTTATACACACTATCTTTATTCATTATATAGTTGCTTAAATCTATTAAATATGATTTTACTTTTGTCCAATCCGTTGGTTCTTCTATCCAACCATTACTTTCATTTGATATATCTTTATCAGGATTTTCTTTTTCTGTATAATATACTTTTACATTCTCTTTTAACTCTTCTGGCAACTGTATTCCTGGTACTTTCATTGTTGTTGTAAAGTTTGAACCCAAATCTCTTCCATTTATTGCATATGTATTTCCCTCTGCTGGAATTTTTCCTAATACTCTTACTCCACTTATTGTACTAGAATAATTATTTCTTACTTCTAATTCAATAGTTACTGTTCTCTGACTTTTTGATATTAATGCTATTTGTGGTGCTATTGCATTTTTATCTTCTCCAAAATCTTTTGCAACTTGGTTTGTTAGTAAAGAAGCCGGAGATACTAGGTTAACTGCCGTTTGCGTTTTATTTACTAATTCTTCTAAATTTAAATTTCCATTTATATCATATATATCTAAATCTGAATACTTCAAATAATAATTTTCACAAATTTCATTACTTGCATATAATTCTAAATTTTGTGTTGTGGTAGAAATTCTTGGGTCTGGAGTTATATTACAATCTACAATAATTTCAAATGATTCTGCTATTTCGTTTTCTGTTATTATTTTTATAAATCTATTATCATTCTCCTCATATACTTCATAACTAGATATTTTTACATTATTCTTGTCTGTTCGTACTTCATTTATTTCTAGATCTATTATATCTTTTGGTATTTTTAGTAAGAAAGAACCATTTACCCATTTTACTTGATTGTATTCTTCATTAGCTTGTGCTAATATACTTATTAATACATTTTTTTCTGTCTCTTGGGTTGTCATTACTTTTTTATTTATTGTTACTTCTGCTAATGATACTGGACACTCATAGTATGCATTTGCTATTATTTTTTCTATACTCTCATTATTTATGAATGTCTCTACAGATGATTTAATACTATCTATATTATCAAACTCTTCTCTCGAGTACTTTTGTACTATTTTTTCATCATCTAATCTTTTTATATTATATATATTAAAATATCCATTTGCTTTTGTTTGACTAGTTTCTATTCTTATATGTTTTACACCTGTTTTATACTTATATGGGGTCTTTTGCGTATAATTACTCCAATTTTCTTTTGTAAATATTTCTAATAATTCATCTGTTTCATCATCATAAACTTTTACCCATCCATCTTCTTTAAGTAATCCCATAGGATTGCTAAAATATATACCAACATTTGATGTTAAATCTTCCATGCTATCTAATGTTCCATCAGTTTTCCTGAAATAATCTCCATCATAGGTGTTTTCTACTTTTGGCTCTCTCATTACCATTTGTATATCTTCAGTTTTTGCTCCTGTATAAAAGTTCCAATTTACTTCATATAAATCTTCTTTTTCATTTTCTCCTACTTCATTATAAAAATTTAACACTTCTGATTTTGATACTATATTTCTTTTTGTTGGTTCATATACAATCTTTCCTACACTTATATTACTTTTTGCATAATCTCCATCAAATCTTGTAAAGATTGCAGTTATAAGTGTTCTAGCTATATTTGATTTATATGGACTAATAAATTCTTGATTTATATTGTTATATCCCTCGTAATATGCTTCTACAGGAAGATTTATTTCTATGCTATCTTTTCCAATGCTTCTATAAGCATCTAGTGGATAGGTTATTTTCAATTTAAACTTATTAAATCTATCATAGCCATTAATATGACTATATGTTTGAGTAAATGCATTTTCTGTTATATTTCCATTTTCATCTATTATAGCTTCTCTTTTAGCTATAATTGTTTGAGTTTGCTCATTATATTCATATTTTATACCATCACCAATCGCTTCAACCTTTTTAGCTTTATATCCATTAAGTTCTGGTATTTGAGCTTGTATTTCAGCTTTTTTTATTAATAATTCATTTTGGGGTTCTCTCATCAATATATCAAATTCTAAATTGATTTCTTCTTTTTCCTCATCTATTGCTTTTTCTATATCTTTTTTTGGATTTATATAATCATAATCATAATTTGGAAAATATCTTGGCAATTCTGATACTACTGTTCCATACCAATCTAAATTAAATTCTACTGTTTTTTCAATTTCAGTCCTATTCCCTTCATCATCAACATGTATTCCTATTAACGTTATACTATTTATTCCATTATATTTAGTTGTATCTATTCCTATTGCTTCTGTTTTTCGACTTCCATAGCTATAATCTCCTGTTTTTACCATTCCCTCTAATGTCTTATATGTCCCGTTATATATTTCATTCAATAATATTTCTTTTGTGTTGTTTCCTATAGCATTTTCTTTTATTTCATTATCTTTTGGAATTGCAGTCTCAAAATTAAAATTATTGTTATTAATAACTATTTTTCCATCTACAAGTTTTCCATTCCCTGTTACATTTATTTCCATATATAGAGTATCTTCTTTTCCAATTTGTCTACAAGTTCCACGTATCTTTTCAGCATATCCATCTCCATCTAAATCTCTTAAAAAGAACGCATTAAAATTAACATATTCACTTTGTGTTTTTTCATCCCCAGGTTTTACTTCTTCATAAGTTTTAGCTATATCTAATTCTGGATTAATATTAACAAAGTCTTGTTTTGATCCTTTTAACAATATTCCTATTATTCCTATTGATAAAGTAATAGCTAAAACGATTAATATTATTCTTTCTCTTAAATTAAATTTTTTCATAACGCTACTCCATATATTTTATTTTTAGGCATATCTACCTAATATTAATATAATACACTCAAATAAATAAAGTACATTACTATAGTCTTACATTTATACGTTTATTTTTTCATTTTGTTACGGAGCTTAGTTTTTATCATTTTTATCTTTTTAATTACTTTATTGTAAAAAAGTCCTTCTTATATTACATAAAATATAAAAAAGCTTAGGGAAAACATAAATATTACTAAAGTTTAAAATAATTGACATCCTTATTCAGATATTATATATTCCAAATAATTATTAATATTTATAAAGGAGGAACTATTATGTTAAAAGAATTTAAAGAGTTTGCAACTCGCGGAAATATTGTAGATTTAGCTGTTGGTGTTGTAATAGGTGGTGCTTTTCAATCTATTATCACTTCACTTGTTTCAGACATTATAATGCCTGCTGTTTCTATTATTACTGGAAAAGTTGATTTTTCAGACATGGTATTTACTGTTGGAAGCGCTTCTATTAAATATGGAAATTTTATTACTGCTGTCGTAAACTTTTTAATTATAGCTTTTTCTATATTTTTAGCTATAACATATTTAAATAAATTTAATAAAAAAATGGAAGCCATTAGTCTAGGACATGCTGAAAAGATATCTAAAAAATTAGGAAAAACAAAAAAAGAACAAATTGTTCCAGAACCTACTGTTAAAATTTGTCCTTTTTGCTATAGCGAAATAAATTATAAAGCAACTAGATGCGCTCATTGTACTTCTGAGTTAGAAGAAGTTGAAACTAATTAATCTTTTTCTTTACTACTTTAAGTCTTGCAAATTCTTCTCTATCACGTTCATCTAGCTTGTCTGCAATATCTTTTAACTGTTTTTCATTTTCTGGAATAACAATATTTTGCAAAGCATTTGAACGTGTGCGAACTTTTTCTATGCTCTTTTCTAATCTAAGTATTGTATTTTCTATAATTGCTAGTTCAATTAATTTTTTTTGAATTTTATTAAAAACAATAAGTGCCTCATCAACAGTGTTACTAGTATTATAAAAACCATAATTTCTTTTTATAATTTCTTGTTTATGAATTGCTGATGGAATTTCTGTACCCATAAGAGTAACATTTTTTATATCTATATAATCATCAATCTTTACACCATAAGAAATATTTATTAAATTGTCTAACCCTATATCTATGTTTGCATTTCTAATTAGTTCTTTGCCAAGTTCCATTAAATCTGATACTTCTTTTTCTAAAAACTTACTCTTTTCCACATATTTTTCATATTCTCTGGATAAAATAAGTTTTTTTCTATCTAGAAGTTCTTGACCTTGCTTTGTAATCCTTAGCGTTTCCTGCAATTTTATTAAATTAGTTTTTGTTGGTAAATAATTCATTTTTCATCCTTTATATTATAATACCTTCAAGAATCCACTTTTTATAAACATTTACATTTTGTCTAATTCTTCTTCAGGTAATATTTTTAAAAGTTCTAAAGCAATATCTAAAGTTTCATTTATTGTTCTATTTTCAAATCTTCCTTGATTTATAAATTTACTTTCAAAAGCTTCTCCAAATTCTAAGTATTTTTTATCTGTTTCAGATAAGTCTGCTTCTCCTAGGACTTTTGCTAAAGCTCTTGCATCTTGTACTCTTGAATATGAAGAAAATAATTGATCTGAAATCTTTCTATGATCTTCCCTTGTATATTCTGCTCCAATACCATCTTTCATAAGTCTTGATAGGGAATCTAGTATATTTATTGGTGGTGTTACACCTTTTTGATATAGTTCTCTATTTAAAACAATTTGACCTTCTGTTATATATCCTGTTAAATCTGGTATTGGATGTGATATATCATCATTTGGCATTGTAAGAATAGGTATTTGCGTAATAGATCCCTTTTTATCTTTTAACATTCCTGCTCTTTCATATATTGAAGCTAAATCGCTGTATAAATATCCAGGATATCCTTTCCTACTAGGAATTTCACCTTTTAAAGTTGATACTTCTCTTAAAGATTCTGCATATGCTGTCATATCTGTTAAAATTACTAATACTTGCATACTTAAATCAAATGCTAAGTATTCTGCACAAGTTAATGCTACTTTAGGAGTTAATATTCTTTCAATTGCTGGATCATTTGATAAATTTTGGAATGTTACGACTTTAGATAATACTCCATTTTCCTGAAAACTCTTTTTAAAAAATTCTGCTGTTTCATATTCAGCACCCATAAGCCCAAATACTATTGCAAAATCATTATCATCTTTTATATTAGCTTGTCTAATAATTTGTTCTGTTAAATCATTATGATTTATACCACTTCCAGAAAATATTGGTAATTTCTGTCCTCTTATTAATGTCATAAGTCCATCTATAGCAGATATCCCTGTTTCTATATAATTTCTAGGATATTTCCTAGAAATTGGATTCATTGGAAATCCATTTATATCCCTTTGAATGTAATTACTCATTTGCCCTAATCCATCTATTGGGTTTCCTACCCCATTGAATACTCTTCCTAGCATTTCTTTAGAAAGCTTTACTTGTAATGGTTTCCCATTTAGCTCTGTTTTTACTCCATCAATATTTATTCCATCAGTACCTTCATAAACCTGTATTACTGTAACATCTTTATTTAATATAATAACATTACCAATACGTTTTTCACCTGATTTTAAAATAAGCTGTACTTGTTCATTATATGAAATATTATCTGGCGTTTTTAAATATACTAATGGTCCATTTATATGTTCTAATCCTAAATATTGTGTTTTCAAAACTTTTCTCCTATCTGTCCAATTGGGGACGCTTGTTTTTGGACATTTTTGTCCAATTATATACGTATGTTAACTAATTATATTAGTTACATATGTTCTTTATATTCTTCTGCTACTACTTTTAATTTTTCTATAACTTTCTTATCAAATTCATCAAATTTGTTAAGTTCATCATTTTTTATATTAAATTTTAATTTTATATATTCTTCAAAGATTCCTAACTCTTTTATTTTTGAAATTGGTACTCCTCTTTCTATTAGTTTTAATACCATTTTATATACTTTTAATATTGAATTCATCATTTGATATTGTTTGTTTATTGGTACATAAGTATCTATTTCATTCATTGCACTTTGTTGCAAAAAACCTAAACGTATTGCTCTACATGTTTCTAATACTAATTTTTTACTATCTGATAAAACATCCTGTCCTACAACTTTTGCTATTTCCTGAAGCTCATTTTCTTCTTGCAATAATTTTACTATTTCTAGTCTATTTATCCAAAACTCTTCATCTATATTATTTTCATACCAATCTTGTAATCTATCTGTATATTCACTATAACTTATTTTCCAGTTAACTGCTGGATAATGTCTTGAATATGCTAAATCTCTATCTAATCCCCAAAACACATGTACAAATCTTTTAGTGTTTTGTGTTACAGGCTCAGAAAAATCAGATCCTTGTGGTGAAACTGCCCCTATGATGCTAACTGAACCTATTTGTCCATTAAAACTTTTTGTCATTCCAGCTCTACCATATACTTGTGATAGTCTTGATGGTAAATAAGATGGATATCCCTCTTCTGCTGGCATTTCTTCTAGTCTTCCAGATATTTCTCTTAAAGCCTCTGCCCATCTTGATGTTGAATCTGCCATAATTGCTACATTATATCCCATATCTCTATAATACTCTGCTATTGTTATTCCTGTATAAATTGACATTTCTCTAGCTGCAACTGGCATATTCGATGTATTAGCTATTAGAATTGTTCTTTCCATTAAAGGTTTCTCTGTTTTAGGATCTATTAGTTTTGGGAAATCTTCCAAAACTTCTGTCATCTCATTTCCTCTTTCTCCACATCCTATATATACAATAATATCTGCATCTGACCATTTTGCTATTTGATGTTGAAGCATAGTTTTTCCTGTTCCAAATCCACCAGGTATCATTGCTGTTCCACCTTTTGCTATTGGAAACATTGTGTCTATAATTCTCTGACCAGTTATTAATGGAGTATTTGCTGATAATCTTTCTTTATATGGTCTTTGAATTCTTACTGGCCATTTTTGTACCATACTTATTTCATACTCTTTATTATTTGTTTTTACTCTAGCAATAATATCTTTGGCTTTATATTCCCCTTCTTCAGCTATATATGTTATTTCTCCTGCAATATCATATGGATTCATTATTTTATTATTTATAACTTCTGTTTCTTTTACTTCACCTAAAATTGTATTTAGACCAACATTATCTCCTAAATTAACAATTGGTCTAAAATACCAACTTCTATCCATATCTATTGCCTCTATATTAGAACCTTTAATCAAAAAATCTCCTGCTTCTTCTTGTAATTTTGCAAGAGGTCTTTCAATTCCATCAAAAACATTTCCTACAATTCCTGGTCCTAATGTAATTGATAAAGGAGCTTCTGTACCAGTAACTTCTTCTCCTATTTTTAATCCATTTGTATCTTCATAAACTTGAACTGTTGCTATAGTTTTATTTAATTTTATAACTTCTCCTATTATTTGGTATTTTCCTACTTGAACCATATCATGCATAGCAAAATCGCCTTCACCATCTGCTTCTATTACAGGTCCATTTATAGAAATTATAAATTTCTTTTGCAATCTTTTCACCTCTTTAGAATTTTATTTCGCTCAATTTCTCTTCTATATTATTTTTTATTGTATTATCTATTGCTATCTTATTATTTTCAACCATACATCCACCAATATTTGTATTATCTATTGTATCAATATTGGTATTAAATAATTTTTCTAATTCATCTTTATAATTTTTAAAGTCATTTTCTGTTACATAAATAGTTCCTTTAGAACTATTTTTTAATGTCTCTTCTATATTTTTTATTAAATATTTTTTATATTCTTTAGAATCTACAAATTTTTTTAACTCCTCTACTACTTTTGCTTTTATATTTTCAAATAATTTTGTTTTAACTTTATTTAGTCTTAAATTTCCTTCCATTTCGTAGTCAAATAAATTTCTATTATATTCTCTTTCTATTTTGTTTAACTCGTTTGTGTATTTTACACTTAATATATCTTGATAATCCTCAATCATTTTTGAAATTTTTTCATTAGTTGTAGATATATTTTCTTCTTTTAATACTACTAACTCTCTTTTTGCAGTTTCTAAACAACTTTTTCTAATTTTTTCTATCTTTTTCTCTATTTTAATCATTTCCTTATATAATGTATTTAGGTTTTCGGGTATACCTATAAACCATTTATATGATCTTAGTTTGAATTCGGAATTTTTACGATTAGTGGTAATTCTTGATTTTCTTCAATTTGTTTTATTTCATCTCTCGCAATCTCATATACTTCTTCTGTAATATTTATAATTCCTACATTCTTATCTTCACTTAACTCTCTTATCTTTTTCTTAATTTCCTGATCATCTTTTATAAAAAAACTCTGAATTCCTGCCAGTCTTAACCCAACCGCTATGTCATTATTCTTACTAATACTAACCATTCTCATAATATTTTCCTTTTTATATAAAACAAGTCAACATGTGTCCCTAATTGGACAAAAATGTCCAAAAACAAGCGTCCCTGATTGGACATTAAATTTTGTTTAATATCATAATAGAAATAATTAAACCATAAATTGCTATACCTTCTGCTAAACCTGCAAATATGATTGTTTTTCCTAATAAACTTGGATTCTCACTTATAGCTCCTACTGCACTTGAAGCAACAATTGCTACTGCTATACCTGCTCCTATACAAGCAAGTCCTGTTGCTATTGCTGCTGCTATCATACCTAATCCACTTTGTTTATTTGCCTCTTCATTTTCTGCTTTATTTTGACTGTTTTGTGCTTCCATATTGGCTTGCATTTCTGTTACTGCTCCTGATACAGCACTTTGTACTTTTTCATCTACCATTGCTTGTACTTTTTCTTCAGTTAGTCCATTATTTCTCGTTGTTGCTAAACTTGCTGTTGATAATATACTAATTAACAATATTATTCCTAAAACTAATACTAAAATTTTTCTTTGCATTTTCTTTTGTCTCCTTATTTTTATTTTATTATTATTATTATAAAGTTTTTGCTTTAAACTGCTTATTTTAAATTTTCTCTTTTAATGGTTTATATTCTCTACCATTTCCTGTATAGAATCTACTAAATAATTCATAATACTCAAGTCTTAATACTTGTATTCCTACGATAAGTCCCTCTAAAACTATTACTATAACATTTCCTACTATAGAAACTACTATACTTCCTGTTCCTGTCATCATACTAGATAATATATATATTGCCATACATAATCCAACATGGTTTATTGCAAAAGCAGCTATTCTTACAAATGAAATTGTATTACTTACAAACGATAATAAAATTTCTACCACTTCAAATATCTTTTCAACTAATGAACTCTTTTCTTTTTTCTCTTCTTTAAAAATTACTTTTGCTAAAGAGTCTTTAAACATTATAGCTATAAGTGGAACAACTATAAATATGCTTAAAACTCCAATTGAAGCAATCATTTTCCCTTTTAACAAAAAGTACAGTCCTGCTACTAAAACTGTTATATAAAATATAAGCCCTGCTATACCATTTGTTTCAAAAAATATTTTCTTTTTATCTTTGTTTCTAATTCCATTTCTAATATTTAATAACATTGAGATAATTATTAAAACTATACCTACTCCGATTCCATAAATAAGCATTGTTTGTATATTTTCCATTGGACTAATAAATATTGCTGGTATAATATCCTCGTGTCCAAAAACACTTCCATACAGCACTCCAAATACCATAGAAGATATTCCACCTGCCTGAAAAACTGTTCCAAGTGATATTTTCTTTTTAGCCATAATTACTCCAATTATAAAAATAACTAATCCTTGTCCAACATCTCCAAACATAAATCCAAATAGTAGAAAAGCTGTTATTGCGACAAATGCTGTTGGATCTATTTCTGTATAATTAGGAAGTCCATACATTTTTACTATTGTTTCAAATGGTCTTACGAACACATTATTCTTAAGTTTTGTAGGAGGTATTCCAGCCACTTCATCATGATTTTTAATATCGTATTTTATATCTTTTTCTTTTGATAATTTTGGTAAAATTTTAGTTAACTCTTTTGCTGGTATCCAACCTATTATATAAAATAACCCGTTTTTATCATATGCCATAAATTTTTTTACATTATTTATTTTTATATATAAATTAATTTCAGCATATATATCTACTAATTCTTCTGCATCTCTATCTCTTATTCTAATTAGCTCTGTTTCTTTATTTTCAATATCAAATTTTATTTCTTGAATCTTCTTATCATATTCATTAAGAAGTTCTCTAGGATTACTAGACACCCCTTCTGGGATCCATACTCTCTCAAATCTATAAACATTTAAATAACTATCTATTTTAGCACTTTGTTCTTTAGTTGTTAAGCACATTATCCATATATTTTTTGAATCATCTTCTTCAAGCTTTAAAAGTACTGCATTCAAATTTTTTATACTATTTTCTAATTTTCCAAAATTTTCTTTTGGCATTTTTCCATATCTAAATTTTATATATTCTAAATTATATAACTCATTTAAATCTATATCCAATCCTTTTGTATGTTTTAATAATTCTAATCTGTTTTCATATTCTTCCAGATTCTTTTTTTGAGTTTTTAAACTTTCTTCAAGATTATCCATTAACTGTTTTATATTATTTAAGTTTCCTTTTATATCTTCTAGTGATTTTTCTAAAATATCACTTTCAGAATCTGGTTTATATTTAATTTTGTATTTTTCCAATAACTCTTTACAATCTTTTAAAAGTTCCTTAGCAGTCATATCATATTCAAAATTCGTTAATTTCCAGCCCTTCTCAAAAACTTTAACTGCATTTTCTGTTTGAATACCACTATCTAATAAATAATCAGCTATAAATTTATCTATATTTTCTTCTTTTCCTGTTATGCTTAAGAGTTTCATCTTTTCGACTGACACAGTTTTCGCCTCCTAAATTATTATTCTCTTTAGTATTTCTTGCTTATCTAATTTATATCTTATACCTTCTATAATATTTATAATATTTTTTATTTCAATATCTATTAAATTTATATTGCAAAATACTGTACAAATATTAAACAATTCTGTTCTGAAAAGTTTCATATATTTTTTATATAAATATTGATTTTTGTTGTGCTCTATAAATTTTTCATCTTTAAAAACATTTTTATAAATGGTTTCATTTAATATTGCTTTCATATCTTCAAAGTCATTTATACTTGCAAGCCTTATAGTCTTTTCTTTACTTAATCTATAATTTATTGGTATTAAAATATCTAAAACTTCATCTTGTGAGTATTCAAAATACTTTCTTGCTCTATAAATCCATATAATATTTAGTAAATCAATTTCTGTTCCTATTATACTTCGAAATTCTTTATTAACATCTTTTGACAATTTATATATTTCTTTAAAATAAAATTTATCTAATTCTACCTCTATTTGTTCTAGTGGAACATCTTCTATTGTTTCTTCATATTTACTAAATACCTTATAGTATTTTTCGCTTTTTATAATTTCCAAAAATTCTTTTTCTTCTATTATATCATTTATTCCATTTATTGACTTAAATATTTTTGTTGTCCAATTATCTATATTTTTTAAATTGATTTTTGCATCTCTATTTGTTGTAACATTTCTAAAAACATTTTTTACACAATTTATTTCATATTTAGATAGAAACTCCATAAAAATTTCTGTTTCTTGCTTGTCCAAATACTTAGTTAATTTCAATATATCTATAATAAATAAATTATTTAATTCTTGCTCTAATTCCTTTCTATGTGTTTTTTCATCTATATTTTCTAAAGTTGGAAATTTAGATTTCAAAAAATATATTGCATCTTTTAAAGAATTTTGCCTTAATAGTTCTTCTAATTCTTCCTTATTTAAATGATTTGCATGCATTCCTTTCATTTTAGCATTAAGAGCAGGATACTTCAGTTTGTTAGCCATTTACTCCTCCACATTTTTTATGCTATTTATAACATGTTTTATTATATCTTTTTCTTTATCATTATAACTTTTTTCTACTTCTGATATTTTGTTTTGTACCATTTTATCTATTTCTATTTTTCTCTCTTCAAAT
>CANEMG010000009.1 GCA_947428535.1 uncultured Clostridium sp.
ATTTTGTAATTATCATATTGTCCACTTTTGTTATATTAAAAGTTAATAAAATTGAAAAATCCTTTGGTGTGCCAAAGGATTAAAAAAACTAGCAGATGAGCTAGAAAGAACAAATGAGTTCTTTTTTTGAAGGTCTTATTCGACTCCAATTCCATCGGGTTGATCATAAGATTGATCATTTTGTATGGAAGTATTTAAAGTCTCAATATAATTATAAGTTTGTAGCCCACAAAAAGGACTTTCAAATACCAGTTTTGCCCAAGAAGGCAGGGTAAATTGCTTATCGAGGTTTTCAAGACAAGTCACATCTTTAAGATATGTACTTGTGTTATGAACATAATATTCATCTTTTCTGTCAGGTACTGGTACTATTTCCAAGTTGATTGAAACCTTATCCGGATCATTTTTTAAACACCGTTCCTGCTGTGCTTTAAAACATTCAGCTTGTCTGTATGTAAAAGCAGGAAGTCCTTGTAAATACTGAGCAGGATAGATTTCATCTTTTTGTATAATTCTTGTAAAACTACTTTTTAACATATAAAAACCTTCCTTTTAAATTTTTTTTACTAGAATATTATATCATAAATAGATAAAAAAATCAAAGGATAGCTATTTTGAGTTATATTTCAAATAATTATCTTATAATTATACTGTCAAAAAATTTTTCTATAAAATCTGTTAAATTACGTATTTCTATATCAGTAAACTTTTTACTTTCTGGTGCTATAATTAATTTATCATCATTATCATTAATCCTGTGAATAATTGCTATACATTTCCCTGTAAAAAAATTTAAAGGTTCATCTATTCCTAGGATATAACAATCTAATTCTTTTCCATCTCCACTTATAGTATTTGGAACATATCCATAGTTTATTGGATATATTGTATCCGGATATTTATCAGAATGCTTGCTTCCAATAGGTCTATCGATTTTTACAGTTACAATTTTATTAAGGAACTGTTTTGAATCTGTCATATTAAAGTCTCCTATTTTATTTATAATTTTTGTAGACCTATTTTATAACAAGGTAGAGTAAAAAAAAAGATATAAATTAAAAATTAATATGTATTTTTTAATAAATATAATGTAAAATATATGTGAAATAAATTTAAAGAAAAGGATAAGCAATGGATTATATATTTACTTTTTTAGAAGGAATAGCAAGTTTTATTTCCCCATGTTTATTGCCAATGGTTCCAATATATATATCATATTTTATTGGAGAAGATAATAAGAAAAGCAGAAAAGTAATCAATTCTATAGGATTTGTATTAGGTTTTACAATTATTTTTCTAATATTATCTATATTAGCAAGTAAATTTGGAAGTTTAATATTAGAAGAGATAAAATACATTAAAATATTATTTGGAATCTTAATTATTGTATTAGGCTTTAACTATATGGGAATTTTAAAATTTGACTTTTTAAATAAAACAAAAGGAATTAAATTAAATACAGATAATTTTAATTTTTTTAGAGCAATTTTATTTGGAATTTTGTTTTCAATTAGTTGGACCCCATGTATAGGAACATTCCTAAGTTCTGCACTTATGTTAATTGCAACTAATCAGAATACAATAAAAGGAATTATTTTAATGTTAATATATTCTTTAGGAATAGGTATACCTTTTATAATCTCTGTTATTTTAATAGAAAGATTAAAAACGATGTTTAATTTTATTAAGAAGAATTACAATATTATAAAAATAATTTCAGGAATAATATTAATTTTAATGGGAATTTATATAATTTTTTAGAGGTAAGATATGAAAGAGAAAGTAAAACTTATAGTTCTTATAGCTGTATTTATTATAATGTTAATAGTAATAAATAATTTATTAAATAATAAGAATAGAAATTTAAATAATGTTAGTAGTCAAATAGCAAATAAAAATATTGAGGAGGTAGAAGAAATGAATATTTTAGAAGTAAATAGTGAAAACTTCGAAAAAGAAGTTTTAGAAAGTGATAAACCAGTATTAATAGATTTTTATGCTGATTGGTGTGGACCTTGTAAAATGTTATCACCAATAGTTGAAGAAGTTGCAACAGAAAATAATGATGTAAAAGTTGTAAAGGTAAATATAGATAATGAGCAAGATTTGGCAATAAAATATAGTGTAATGTCAATACCAACACTAATTGTTATAAGAAACGGAGAAGTAGCCAATATGTCTGTTGGACTTATTTCGAAAGAGCAAATTCTAAGTTTAATAACAAATGCTGAATAATATTCAAAAAAGAATAATTTATAAAAATATGATAAAAATATAATTATAAATTATTGTGAAGGTGAATATATGGAAAGTTTTTGGAATTTAGAAAGAGAAAATTATAAAAAGTTTGATAGTCTATCAGAAGATATAAAAGCAGATATATGTGTAATAGGAGCAGGTTTTACAGGACTATTAACAGCATATTATTTAAGCAAACAAGGAAAAAATGTTGTTGTTTTAGAAAAGGATAGAATATGTTCTCATACAAGTGTAGGAACAACAGGAAAAGTTACAAGTCAACATGGGCTTATTTATAAATATTTAAAAGAATCACAAGGAAAAGAATTTGCTAAAAAATACTTTAGAGCAAATCAAAAAGCAATAGAAAATACAAAAGAAATAATAGAAAATGAAAATATAGAATGTGATTTTGAAGAAAAAAGTGCTTATGTTTATACACAATCTGAAAAAGATTTACAAAAAATAAAGGATGAAGTAAAGGTATGTAAAGCATTGGGAATTGATTCAGAATTTGTTCAAAGTATAGATTTACCATTTAATGTTTTGGGAGCAATTGAATTTAAAAATCAAGCACAATTTCATCCCTTAAAATATGCTTATGGATTATCAAATGCAATTATAAAAAATAATGGAGAGATATTTGAAAATTCAAAAGTTATAGATATTGTAAAAGAAGATGAAAATTATATTGTAGAAACAGAAAATGCAAAAGTTAAAGCTAGCTATATAGTAGTAGCCACAAGATATCCAATAATAACATTTCCAGGATATTATTTTATTAAGATGTATCAATCAACATCTTATGCTATGATTTTTGATACTAATACTGATTTTAATACAAATGGAATGTTTATAAATTCAGAAAATCCACAAAATTCATTTAGAAGTGTAAAGTTTAAGGATAAAAACTTATTATTAGCTGTAGGATATGATCAAAGAACTGGAAGTGAAATAATTGGAAACCCATATGAATATTTGAATTCAAGAGTTAAAAATATTTTTCCAGATGCTAAAGAAATAATAAGATGGAGTGCAGAGGACTGTATAAGTTTAGATAAAATTCCATATATAGGAGATTTTTCTAAGGTAATGGATAATGTTTATGTTGCAACAGGTTTTAATAAATGGGGAATAACAAGTTCAAATATTTCAGCTAATATAATAAAAGATAAAATTTTAGATACTGAAAATGAATATGAAGATATTTTTAGAAGTTCAAGATTAGAAATTATAAAAAATAAAGATGAAGTAATGAATATGCTGAAAGAAAGTGCTGAAGGAATTGTTGTAAAAAGACTAAAAACAAAGCAGACACCAACTTGTACTCATTTAGGTTGTAAATTATCTTGGAATGAAATTGAACAGACTTGGGACTGTTCATGTCACGGTTCAAGATTTACAAAAGATGGAGAAGTAATAGAAAGTCCAGCATTAAAAGATTTGGAAGAGAGTTAGAAGTAAATAAGAAATATAATTTATTGTCTATTTTTAAAACTATTAGTTATATTTATTAATATAACTAATAGTTAATTTTGTAATTATGAAGAAAAAATAAATATATTTCTTATTTGCTTTTAATTTACATAGTAGAAAAAAAGTAAAATTTATGTTATAGTAATTTAAAACTTATTAAAAGAGGTAGAAATGAAAGTAGGATATTTAGGACCAAAAGGTACATTTTCATATGAAGCATGTGAAGATTATTGTAAAAAAGCAGAAGAAAAAATAGAGTATAGAACAATAGTAGAAACAATTTTAGCATTAGAAAAAAATGAAGTTGATGAAGTAGTGATTCCAATAGAAAATTCTTTGCATGGATGCGTAACAGATGCAATAGATACTCTAATACAGAACAATGATATAAAAGTAAAAGATGAAATTTTACTAGATATAAATCAAAATTTAATGTCAAATAGAAAATATAATATAGATGAAATAGAAAAAGTTTATTCACATGAACAAGCTTTGGCACAATGTAGAAATTATTTAGAAAAGAACTTGCCTAATGCAAAAATTATACCAGTAGAAAGTACATCTTATGCTGCACAAAAAGTAAGCAAAAGTGATGAAAAATGTGCTTGTATAGGAAATATTGCTTGTTTAGAAGTTTATAATTTAGAATTAATAGAAAAAGAAATCCAAGATAACATATTTAATAAAACCAAATTTTGGATACTTAGTAAAAAAGAAAATGAGAAAATAGAAAAAAATAAAATGTCTATAATTTTTTCTGTAAAAGATAAACCAGGTGCATTATATAATGTTTTGGAAATTTTTAAAAAGTACAATTTAAATCTTACAAAAATAGAATCAAGACCTGCTAAAACTGTACTTGGAGAGTATTTCTTTTGGATAGATGTTACTATTACTGAAGATAGTAATGAATTAGATGCTGTTTGTGAAATAAAAGAAAATGGAATATATATAAGAATTTTAGGAAGATATTAATATCCAAAAGAAAGAAGGAATGTATTTATGATATCAGAAAAAATGAAAAAACTAGTAAAAAATAATTCAGTAATTAGAGAAATGTTTGAAGAAGGAAAAAAATTAGAAAAAATATATGGGAAAGAAAATGTATTTGATTTCAGCTTAGGAAATCCTAGTGTTCCAGCGCCCAAAGAAGTAAAAGATGCAATTTTAGAAGTAATAGAAAAAGAAGATAGTACTTTTGTGCATGGCTATATGAGTAATAGCGGATATGAAGATGTAAGAGAAACTATAGCAAACTCTATAAATAAAAAATATTTAACAAAATTTAATTATAAAAATATAATTATGACAGTAGGTGCTGCAAGCGGATTAAATATAGTATTAAAATCTATTTTAAATCCACATAATGAGGTAATAGTATTTGCACCATATTTTTCTGAATATAATAATTACATACAAAATTATGATGGAGAGGTACAAACAGTATCTCCAAATTTAGAAACGTTTGAGCCCAATTTAAAAGAATTTGAAGAAAAGATAAATGAAAATACAAAGGCAGTAATAATAAATACGCCTAATAATCCGACAGGAGTAGTTTATTCAGAAGATACAATTATAAAATTAACAGATATAATGAAGAAAAAGGAAAAACAGTACAATACTCAAATATATTTAATATCTGATGAACCATATAGAGAGATAGTATATGATGGAATAGAAGTTCCATATGTTACTAAATATTATGATAATACATTTGTAGTATATTCATATAGTAAATCATTATCATTACCAGGAGAGAGAATAGGGTATGTAGTTATTCCAGATGAATTAAAAGATTCAGAAGAGATGATAGAGGCTGTAACAATTGCAAACAGAATTATAGGATGTGTTAATGCTCCATCTTTAATTCAAAGAGTAATACCATATTGTTTAAATTCAACTGTGGATATAGAAGCTTATAACAAAAATAGAAATTTATTGTATAAAATAATCACAGAAAATAAATTTAAATGCATAAAGCCACAAGGTGCATTTTATTTATTTGTAAAATCTCCAATTAAAGATGAAAAAGAGTTTTGCAATATTGCTAAAAAATATAATTTATTATTTGTTCCAGCAACTTCTTTTGGATGTTCAGGGTATGTTAGAATAGCCTATTGTGTTTCATATGAAATGATAGAAAAGTCAGAAGAAGCTTTTAAAAAGTTATCTGAGGAAATATATGAATAATTAGATGGAGTTATATTTTAGAAAAAGTAATATTTTCAAAAGGATTTGCAACTAAAGAAATAATTGATAAATATAATTTAAGAGATTAGGGAGAAAAAAATGAAATTTGAAATGCCAGCTTTTTTAGTAGAGATATTGAATAGTCAGTATGGAGAAGAAAGAGTAAAGGAAATAATTCAGGGATTTTCTGTAGATAGAAAGGTAACATTTAGAGTAAACACTTTAAAAACATCTTCATATGAAGTAGAAGAAATATTAAAAAAATCAAAAATAGAATATGAAAAAGTTGGATGGAGTGAAGAGGCATTTATATTAAATAATGTAAAAGAAAAGGATATAGAAGAACTAGATATTTATAAAAATGGAGAAATATATCTTCAAAGTTTATCTTCAATGCTTCCACCTATAATATTAAATCCAAAAGAAAATGCAGATATTTTGGATATGGCATCAGCACCAGGAGGAAAAACAACGCAAATGGCTGCTATTTCAAATAATAAAGCACATATAACTGCTTGTGAAATTAATAGTATTAGAGCAGAACGATTAAAATATAATATAGAAAAGCAAGGTGCATCGTGTGTTTATGTAATGCAAAAAGATTCAAGAACAATAGATGACTTTTTTTCGTTTGATCAAATTTTACTTGATAGTCCTTGTACAGGAAGCGGAACGATAAATATAAAAAAAGAAATTAATATAAATAAAAATTTTATAGATAAAATTTCAAAAACTCAGTTTAATTTATTAAAAAAAGCAATTAAGATTTTAAAACCAGGTGCAGAAATGGTTTATTCAACTTGTTCAATATTGTATGAGGAGAATGAAAAAAATATAGAGAAAATATTAAAAGATTACAATGTTCAAATTGTTCCAATTGAATTTCAAGGAATAGAAGAACTACCAATCTTACCAACAAAAATAAAAGGTACTTTGCTTTTAGCACCAAATGAATTATATGAAGGATTTTTCGTAGCTAAGATTAAGAAGGTAAAATAGTGCATATTTACAAAGATAACCCAAATTGTTATATAGAGTTTTAACAATTTGGGTTTGTTTCGTAATATTTACCTTGATATAAATCATTTTCCTTTAAATATTTATCAAGTCCATTCATGATCCATTTTTTATGTTTATTCCATTCGGGTGCTAGAAGTAAATTTTTTGGAGCATCTCCAGAAATTTTATGAATGACTATATTAGGATTTATATGTGTTAAAATATAACTTGCAGTTTCTAAATAATATTCAAGAGTAATAGGAGTGTAAGTTCCTTCTTTATACATATCTGCTAGCTTAGTATTTTCAATTACATAAGTCGAATGAATTTTCAAACCTTGAATATTATGTTTGTTTATAAAAGAAACTGTATTTTTTATATCTTCAAAAGTTTCATTTGGAAGTCCAACCATTATATGAGTAACAACATCAATATTATATTTGTTCAAAAGAGCTAATGCTTTTGTGAATTTATTACTTTTATAGCCTCTGTTAATAATTTTGGCAGTAGAATCATTAGAAGATTGCAAACCTAGCTCAACCAAAACATGGACCTTTTCTTTATAAGATGCTATTAATTCACATATATCCTCATTTATACAGTCTGGGCGAGTGGCAATTGCTAAAGCTACAATTCTATTATCTGTTAAAGCACTATCATATTTTTCCTTTAGATTTTCAGTAGAATCATATGTATTTGTAAAGTTTTGAAAATATGCTATAAATTTATTAGCCCTATCTGCTTTATAGCTTTCAAAATAGTTTTTTATTTGTAGCTCTATATTTTCGGTTATAGATAAATTTTTTGAATGAGATTTTATATGTTCCCCAGAACCGCTTTCACTACAAAAAATGCAACCACCTGTAGATATTTTCCCATCACGATTTGGACAAGTAAATCCACCATCAATACATATTTTTAAAGTTCTTTCTCCAAATCTATTTTTCAAATATTTATTTAAACGATTATATCTATCTTTATTTTCCATAATAAATTTAGTATAGCAAAGTTTTTATATAAATACAAATATAAAGCAGAAAAAGCATATGAGAAACTGTCCTTTCACATGCTTTTTCTGTTTTTCATTAACGTTTCAGTTCAGGCGGGTCTAATTTAGAGCAGACTATCTGACCATCCTCCATAATTTCGACAAGGATTATGAAGCCATCTGTAAGTATGGCGTAAAGCTCCCTCTCGTAGGGCTTTAATTGATGCACAATCTGTTTGTCAAGCAGTTCATCTGCAGAAAAAAGGAACTTTAGTTGTTCCCAAAGTGCATCACTAATGAGATTTGCCTTTTCCTCATTCATAGTTTTGTTTTTGGGTGGCCGTACCATATGATACCCTCCTTTTTCATATTTAAATATTTTAAAAACTTATACAACTTGATTATAACATACCTTATAGTTTATGTAAAGTATAGGTGTGTTGAAAATATAGATTAAAGCAATCTATATTAATTTACATAATAGGTTTAGCTTGCAAAAAAACTTCCAAAATTTTCCAAAATATGATATAATAATGAAAAGTCTGTGTTTAAGGAAAAAAGGGTATGAATTATAGAATAACTAACGGGGCAGTCTCTTATGGAGCTGAAACAATATTAGAAGAAATAAATTTTGAAGTAAAAGGGAAGCAAAAAGTAGCAATAGTAGGAAGAAATGGGAGTGGGAAGTCTACACTTTTAAAAGCAATTGTCGATAATGAGCTTCTATCAGAGGGAATTGGAACTGAAAAATTTAATGTATATAAAGAAGGAAAACCAATTATAGGATATTTAAAACAAATTGATTTTGAAGATGAAAATATTACTATGTTAGATGAAATTTTAAAAGAATATAAGGAAATAATTGATTTAGAAAAAAAGCTAGAAAATATAGTAATACAAATGCAAACAGATAAATCAGAAGAACTTGCAAAAGAATATTCTAGATTGCATGATAGATATGAATTTTTAGATGGATATACATATAAAAAAGAATATGAAACAGCCATAAACAAATTTGGATTTTCTAAGGAAGATAAAAATAAAAAAATAAGCGAATTTTCAGGAGGACAAAGAACTAAGATAGCATTTATAAAATTATTACTTAGTAAACCAGACATATTATTACTAGATGAACCAACAAATCATTTAGATATTACTACTATTGAATGGCTTGAAAGTTATTTAAAAAACTATACAAAAGCAGTAGTTATAGTTTCACATGATAGAATGTTTTTAAATAAGATAGTTGATAAAATATATGAAATTGAATATGGAACAATTACAGAATATTCTGGAAATTATGAATTTTTTGAAAAGCAGAAAAGAATAAATTATGAAAGAACATTAAAAGATTTTGAATTTCAACAAAAAGAAATAAAAAGACTTACAGCAATAGCTGATAGATTTAGATATAAACCAACAAAAGCGAAGATGGCACTATCAAAATTAAAACAAGTTGAAAGAATGGTTAAAATAGAAGAACCAAATAAATATGATTTAAAGACATTTAAAACTAACTTTAGCATTGAAAAAGAAAGTGGAAATAATGTTTTAAATGTAGATAATTTACAAATAGGATATGATAAATTACTATCTACAGTATCATTTAAATTATATAAATCACAAAGACTTGGAATAATTGGAAGTAATGGAACAGGGAAATCTACATTATTAAAAACAATTGTAGGTAAAGAAAAAGCTTTAGGTGGAAAGTTTGAATTAGGACATAATGTAGAAATTGGATATTTTGATCAACAAATAGCACAACTAAATTCTAATAAAACAATATTTGATGATTTTTATGAAGAATTTCCAAATTTAACAGTAACAGAAATAAGAAATTCATTAGCAGCATTTATGTTTTATGGAGAAGATGTTTTTAAAGAAATAAGTATGTTATCTGGTGGAGAAAAAGTAAGGCTTGCACTTTGTAAAATATTAAAAAGAAAACCAAATTTACTTATATTAGATGAGACAACTAATCATATGGATATAGTTGGTAAAGAAAGTTTAGAAAATATGTTATCTGAATATAAAGGAACTCTTATTTTTGTATCACATGATAGATTTTTTGCTAATAAAATAGCAAATTGTATATTAAGTTTTGAAAATAGGCAAACGAAATTTTATGATTATGGTTATGAATATTATTTAGAAAAAAGAGAAGATGGAGTACTAAAAGATGAAAGAAATCAGAAATGTGAGAAAAGCAAGAAAACAATTTATAATAATCCATTAAAAGATAAAGATAAACTAGAAAGAAAAATAAAAAAAATTGAAGAAGAAATTTCTAAAAAAGAGGAGGAAGTTTCTAACTTGCAAAAAGAATTATTAAATGAAGATGTATATTCTGATTATGTGAAAGTTGCTGAATTACAAGAAAAAATTGATAATTTAAATAAAGAGATTGAAGAAAATATGAATTTATGGGAATTTACTGAGGAAGAAATAGAAAAGATAAACCAAATATTGCATTAAATTATATAAAAAGGAGGTGGCAAAATGAAATTTTCAGTAGAAAAAGAAACATCTGTAAAAAAGAGAAGCAAAAAAAAGTTAAGAGATTATATGATAGAAAAAGAAAATCTTCATATAGAAGATTTAATAGATTATGAGGGATTTTTAAGATTATATAATAATTACGGAAAAGAATTTACAAAAAAGCAATTTGCTGAAATTTTTTTAGATATTAAAGATACAGATTTTAGTGGATTTAAAGAAGGTACAAATCGTTCAATATTAAAAAAAGAAGAAATAGATCCTATTCAAATAGAATTAATGAAGTTACAGCTTATAAGAAGATTGAAACTAAAAAAAGCAGAAGGAAAATTTTATAATGAAATAGAAGAAATATATAATTCTATTTATACTAAATTAAATATAATAACTTTTTCAGAAAAAGTATTAGAGGTTTTAAGAGATAATCTTTCAAGAATAAAATATGATGGCACTGATAGACAAAAGATTTTTACTAAAACAGATGATATATATTTTTCGGAAAGAAATGAAGCTGAAATTGAAGAATATATAAAGAAAAATGTAACTGAAAAAGTTGATGCACTTTCTAATTTAAAAGATACTATAGCTATGGATATGAATTTACATATGGGAGACAAGCTAAAAAGAGATAAGTTTTTAGAATTGTATCAGATTTATGGAGAAGATAATTTTTCACAATTTGATTTTGCAAGAGATGTTTTAGGAATGACAGAATCTAGAGCTAAAAAATTAATTGATGGTAAGATATCAGAAGCAAAGGTATGGGGAAATGAGATTTTAAGTTTAGATTATTTATTGAAAATAAGAGAAGAAACCATATTTGAAGAAAATTTACATATTCAGGATCAAATTAGTTATGAAAAATTTAAAGAACTTTATAAAAGACATTCAGGAATTTTATCTGAAGTTGATTTTGCTTCAGAAATATTAGATATAGCAAAAGCTAATATGTATGGATTTAAAAAAGGAAAGAGCGAACGAGTTATACTTACAGATATTAAAATTCCAGAAGACTTTTTTGAAAAAACTAAACAAATGATTCAAGAAACAGAAGATGTTTATATAGATAAACCTATAACTTATGATGAATTTAAGGATTTTTATAAAAGATATGGATTTATAACAAATGAAGTAGAATTTGCTGAACAAGTATTTGAATTAGCCAAAAAGGGCTTTTCAAATTTTCAAGATGGAACAATAAAAACAAAGAGAATATTTTTGAAAACTAAGAGATTAAATCAAGGGCAAGATACTGAAAATTATAATGCAAAACAGATAGAGAAATTAAGGGAGATTGTAATAAAAGAAAACAAGTTGCATATAGAAGATTTTATAACAGGTGAGCAATTTGTAAAAATGTATAATAAGTATGGAAGCGGAATGTCACAGAAAACTTTTGCAAATAAGATTTTGGATATTTCTGAAGAAAGAATGAAAGATATTGTTAATGATTATGAAAAAAGAAAAGGAAAATCTTCTATTGAGGGTGATGAACTAAGGACTGGTATATTGAGAAATGAAAAAGTGACAGATCAGGAAATAGATAGGATAAGGAAAACAGTTTTTGAGAGTGGAGAGCATTATAAAGGAGAGTTAATTGATTATAAAGAATTTCAAAGATTGCATAATACATATGGGGAAAAATTATCAGAAAGACAGTTTTCAGAAGATATATTATTTATGGCTGGAAAAAATTTATCTTTTATGAAGAATAATACTGATATTGGTGGGAAAAGAGCAATATTTAGTGGCTTTGAATTTTCAGATGCATATATAGCTAATTTAAAAGCTAGAGTAATAAAAGAAAATTTATTATATTTTGAACAAAGAATAAATACTAATTTTTTTGAAAAACTTTACAGACATATTCCAACAATTATGTCAAGACCGCAGTTTGCACAAGATATTTTAGAAATGAAGGTTAGTCAAACATATGTCACACTCTTTTGAAATTAATATACTTTGAGT
>CANEMG010000010.1 GCA_947428535.1 uncultured Clostridium sp.
CCGTAATTTTTATTTTCAATTTTTTCACTCACTTTCATATTTAATTGTATTTATATCAGTTTTATATATTCACATTTTTTCTTACGGAAAGTGCCTTTTTTACCCAAAAAGCTTGATTTTTTTTCACTTTTGTAGGATAATATAAGTGTATATTATTTTATTTAAGAGGATAATTTATTATGGTTATGAAATATATAGATAATTTTTTGAAAAAATTGAAAACAGACAGAAATACATTTGTTACTTATGTATTAATGCTTGTTTCAATATATATATGTGTAGATAGATTATCAGAAATATTACTTATAATGTTTTCTGGTTTATCTGTTTCATATTGGGGACCTATAAAATATACACTTGCACTTGCTTGTCCTATATTTGCTTTTTATTTTTCACCAGCCTCAAAATTTGCAACAGATAAATACACAAAAGAAACATTTTTTTATGTATATGCAGTTGCATTATATGTAGTATGTGTTTCTATGATTGTTCAATGGATAAATAGGCTTGGATGGTTATTATTATTTTCAGTACCAAACTATTCTTATATTATTGCTACTTTTATGGATTTAATAAAACCTGCATTTTCAGCATTTGCTTGGTATATACCTCTTTGTAGTTTTTATCCATTATTTAAATGGTTATTATTAACGGTTAATGATACATTATATATTAGAGAATCTATTTGGGATTATGGTGGAATAGATTTATCAGACAAATCCATAGGTATGGGACCTTACACTTGTGAAATGTGTATTATTCATGATAGAGAAACTGGTAAAAATATAAAAACTCCAGAAGCTCGTAGATTTGAATCAACATTAGTTGTAGGAGTATCTGGTTCAGGAAAAACTTCAATGGTATTTGAACCGATGATAGCTAGAGACATTGATAAAAAATACTTCTTTAGAGAAACATCAAAAGAATTAGCATATACAGCATTAAAAACTCATATTGCAACTCTAAATACGCCATACTCTAATGAATACATAAATGAAAACTTTTCTTTAAATATGATTTCACCAGTTCCATCAAAAGAAAAAGTATATAAAGCATATTTTTCAAAACTTATTTATAATTATGATGGAGCAAATACAATTTATAAAAATTTAGGTATTACATATATGGCACCAGATTACGAATCTATATCTCATATAAAAGATGTAGCTAGTAATTTTGGAATCAAATACCATATTATAGATCCAAATGATAATTCTTCAATAGGATTAAATCCATTTAATTATGAAGATCCTTTAAAAACATCAATAGCAATATCTTCTATATTAAAAAGAATGTATGCATCAGAAGAAGTACCTAATTTTGGAACTCATGATGAAGCATTTATGCAAAATATAGTCACACAAGCAATAGAAAATTTAGTATTAATGCTTAAAGAACTTTATCCTAGATTACACGAAGGTCTAATACCTAACTTAGAAGATTTATTAGAATTATTAAATGATTTTGACTTAATTGAAGAAATGGCTGAAAAAATGAAAACATTTGATGACTTAGCTGAAAAATATAAAATTCAATTAGGATACTTTAAGAAAACATTTTATAAAACTGCACATAATAGAAATGAAACTGAAAAATATTTACAAGCATCTGCCGCTCAACTTGAAAACCTACTTAGATATCCAGGGGTTAGAAATATATTATGTAATAGAACAAACAACTTAAATTATGACAAGGCTTTAGCAAATGGTGATGTTACTTTAGTATGTACTAGACGTGGTGACTTAGGTCCTAGTATTCACAAAGCCTTTGGTCTATTCTTTATCTTACTAATGCAACAATCTGTTTTATCTAGACCAGGAAACGAAAAAACTAGAATACCACATTTCTTATATATTGATGAATTTCCACCTTTCGTTTGTAAGGCAACAGAAGATATATTTACACTATATAGAAAGTATAGAGTTGGAACAATCATATCTTCACAAAACTTATCACAATTTGGTATTAAAAATGATTATAATTTCAGACAAACACTTCTTGCAAACTGCACAACAAAAATCGTATTTGGTAATAATACACCAGAAGATAATGAGTGGTGGGAAAAAGAGTTTGGAGACAAGAGACGTTGGGTATTTACTCATGATTATGACACAGATAAACAAAAATATAATGATACTTATAAAGGTATAAAATGGCAATGGATTTCAAACTTTAAAGAAGGTAAAGTTCAAGCCTTAAAATTCAAAATGGTTATCTATAAAACAAAAGACTTAAAAGGTAAGAACTTAGTTGGTCAGGCTAAACTAGATTTCCTAGAAACAAAATATAAAGAAAAACAAAAAGTTAAAACTTATAATTTTGAACGTTTCTTAAAAAGTGGTACTGTTACAAATGAAGATGATGATGATAACAGCAATCCTTTAAAAAGAAAAAACAAATTTGATTTAAAAAATATAAATTCTAATTTAGAAAGTTTAGATGAAATTGATCCTATCCAAAAAAACACAACAGATTTAAACTATAAATTTGATGATGAAGATCCAATAACATCATTTAACTCAAATAATAATTAAATTTTAAAGCTCCTAATAATAGGAGCTTTATTTGATATTTAATTTATAAAAAATCATTTAAATTTTATTTTTTATCTTCCTCTACTTTTCTCTCTGTACCAATTTCATTATTATTTATAATAGCCTCTTCTTCTGTTTCATCTTTACTACTATTTTTAATACTATTTATAATACCTATAAATTTAACCTCATCTCTTTCATCAGTAGAAGCAAATCCTCTATATTGGTTTGATAAATCTTCTAGTTTTTCTATTCTTCTAATAACATTTTTCACATTACCATTTACTTCATTAGAAATTTTGCTAATTCCTTCATCATTAAATTTCTTAACTCCATTTACTAATTCATTCGTACCATTTAATAAAGCTGTACTTCCATTTGCTAAATTAGATGCACCTTTTGAAATTGTTCCAGCAGCTGAAGTTAACTCATTATTTGCAGATGTTAATTTATTTGCTGATGAATCTAATGTATTTAATCCTGCTTTAACTTGGCTTGAACCTACACTTAAATTTGCTGTTCCTGCTGATAAAGTTTCTGTTCCTTCACTTACTTTTTTTGCTCCTTCTACTAATGCTCCTTTTTTATCAACTAGCTGACCTACTCCTCCACTTAAAGCATCTATTCCACCTTTTAGGCTATCTATTCCACCTGATATAGTTGTTAATCCACTATCAGCTCCTGCAAGTAGCGATTGTAAAGCAACTATTGCTTGATCATTATTACTGGCTGGTGCAGGTACATTGCTACTATTAGATAATTCTACATTTGCATTATTTAGTTCTTGTATTCTAGCATTATTTAAATTTATTGTTTCATTTATAACTTTTCTTGTGCTTTCATCAACTAAATCTAATTGCGTAGCTAATGCTGCATTTGCAGTTTGTATACTAGCTATTGCTCCGTTATTTGCATCAATACTGTTCTGAATATTAGTCATTGCATTTATACTATTTCCAGAAGTTCCTAAACTATCTGCAATTTGTTTTGCTTGACCAATTGCTCCTTTAATACTAGTTGTTCCAGTTTTTAAATTACTTACTCCTGCTGATAAATTTTGAACTCCTGTATTTATAGTATCAATTCCGGCTGAAAGAGCTTCTGCACCATCACTTAAATTTTTAGTTCCTTGTGATAATGTTTTACTGTTTTCATTTAAAGTATTTATACCATTATTTAATTCATCATATTTTGAATTTATAGTGCTTACTCCATTTGATACCTGCCCCATAGCTGAATTAAATTCTTTTGACTTTGATTCATATTCAGATGAACCATTTTTTAATATATTAGTTCCATTATCTAAAGCAACTACTCCATCTCTTATCTCTAAAGAACCATCTTGTATTTGATTTATTCCATCTTGCAATTCATCTACTTTTTTAAACAATTCATCTACATTTGAAAAATCAATTTCTTCATCTAAAACTTTTGGAGAACAGTAAGTTAAAATATTACCTAATTCAAAATTAGTACTATCCATAGTAATTTCTATACTATCTGGAATATCTATATCTTCTTTTGAAATATCTAAGCTTTCTTGCATTCCTGGCATTGCAATACCAACAGCAATTGTTTTAGTTCCATCATTTATTAATTTTCCATTTGTTATTTCTATATTTTTATTATTATCATTTTGAATCATAGTTCCTGATAATACAACAAATGGTGTATATAAAACTTCTTCATTTCCATTTATTTCAACTTGATTTTCTATTTTATTTGTGTATTTTAATGTAATTTTTACTTTTCCACTTTTTCCAGCTAATTTTTCTGGAGTAATCTCTTTACCATCTAATTCATAAAATACCTCACAATTAACTGGTAATTCTTTATCCATTTCTGTTTGGCTAACCTCATCTTCTATTATTGTTGTTGCTATTGTTTTATATGAATTCCCCCTCGAATCCAATCTTGAATAAATAGTTTCTTGATTTGCAAAAGCCATTATTGGCATAGTGTATATTAACATTGTTCCCAAAACTGTAGTTGCAACCATTTTTTTACTAATATTTTTCATAAAATTTCCTCCTCTTATTTATCTAAATTTCTCATTCCAATTGTTGTTTTACAAATTAATTTATCAAACAATAATAGAAATGCTGGTAATACTAAGATAACTGTTATCATACTAACTATAGCTCCTCTAGACATTAATGTACATAGTGATGCAATCATCTCTATTTTCGAATAAGCTCCAACTCCAATTGTTGCTCCAAAAAAACATAATCCGCTTATTACAATAGAACCTATTGAATCGCCTAATGCTTTATCTACAGCTTCTTTTTTTGTATTTCCATCTTTTCTATTTGAAATATATTTTGTAGTTATTAAAATTGCATAATCTATTGTAGCTCCAAGTTGAATTGTTCCAATTACAATTGAAGCAACAAATGGTAATATTGTTTTTGTATAATATGGAATTCCCATATTTATAAATATAGCAAATTCTATAACACAAATTAAAATTACTGGTAATGAAATAGATTTAAGTACAAAAATCATAATTATAAATATAACACCTATTGATACTGTATTAACGCTATTAAAGTCATGATCACATATTTGAACCATATCTTTCATTAATGGGCCTTCACCTGCTAAAATTGCACTATTATCATACTCAGCTATAATTTTATTCAATTCATCAATTTGACTATTTAATTCATCTGTTGCCATTTCATAATTTGAATTTATAATAACTAATTGATATTTATCATTTTGAACGTTTTTTAAAATATCTTCTGGTATCACTTCTTTTGGCATTCCAGAATCAGCTATTTTAGATAATCCTATAGTCCATTCAATTCCATCTACATCTTCTATTTTATCTAACATTTCATTTACTGTCTTATCTGGAAGATTTTTATCAAGTAAAAGAATTTCTGTTGATACCATATTAAATTTTTCTTTTAATTCTGTATTTGCTGTTATGCTCGGAAGTGTATCAGGTAACGATTTATCTAAGTTGTAATAAATATCTGTATTTTTATACCCATAAAATGCTATTGGTAATATTATTAAAAATGCTATAATCGTTAATTTATAATGATCTATTGAAAATTTTTTTATTCTAGTAAATTTAGGCATAATCTGTTTATGTCTTGTTTTCTCTATCAATTTATCAAACTCAAGTATCATTGCTGGTAATATTGTTATAACAGAAACAACTCCTAAAAATACTCCTTTTGCCATTACTATTCCTATATCTTTTCCAAGTGTTAAATCCATGCTACATAATGCTAAAAATCCTGCAATTGTTGTAAGTGAACTTCCTACTACTGATACTAATGTTTTTGATATTGCTATTTGCATTGCTTCATTTATATTTTTACAATTTTGCTTTTCACTCATATAACTATGATATAGGAAAATAGCAAAATCTGTTGTAACTCCTAACTGCAAAACTGCACTTATTGCTTTAGTTATATACGATGTTTCTCTTAAAAAAGCATTAGTTCCCATATTATATAAAATTGCAAGCCCTATATTAAGAAGTAAAATAAATGGTACTATATATGAATCTAAGGCTATTTGCAAAACTATTACGCATAATATTACAGCTATTAATACATAAATAACTATTTCAGAATTTGATATATCTCTTGTATCAACTACTATTGCTGACATACCACTTATCTTACATCTTTCATCTGTTATTTCTCTTAAAGTTTCTATAGTTTTTAATGTTTCTTCATCAGATATTCCTTCTTTAAATGTTGCAAACATTATTGTTGCCCCATCTTTATATATTTTATCTTTTATATCATCTGGTAACATTTCTATTGGTACTCCGCTCCCTAAAATATCTGAAAAGCTAATTGCCATTGCTACATTATCTATTTTTTTTATTTCATCTTCTAACTTCTGAATATCTTTTGTAGACATATTGTCTAATAATATCACAGAATAGGCACCCATATTAAACTCATTAGATAGTATATTTTCTCCTTGAATTGTTTCAATATTTTCTGGTAGATACACTAATATGTCATAATTAATTCTAGTTGCCTTTATCCCTATTATTGATGGAATAAGTAGTAAAACTGCTATTAATAATATAATCTTCTTATATTTACATACAAATTCACCAAATTTTTTCATTAAGAACCCTCCTTTTAAAATTGTGACCATTGGTCATTTCGGTTATTATAGCACCATACTGACTATTAGTCAATAGTTTTTAAACAAAAGATTGACTAATAGTCATATTTGTGTCATAATATGTATATGCAGTTACGAAAAAATAGTTCATTAGAATAATGAAAGGAACTAATATTATGAAAAAAAACGAATCAGAAAATAAAGAAACAAGACTTTTAAACACTGCATTTAAACTATTTACAGAAAAAGGATTAAAAGATACTTCTATTCAAGAAATAGTTGATAATGCTGATGTTGGAAAAGGCACTTTTTATTTATATTTTAAAGATAAATATGAAATTAGAGATATTTTAATTGCCAAAAAATCAGAAAAACTTTTTAATGAAGCTTTAAATGCTCTTAGAAAAAATTATATTTCTAGCCTTAAAGATCAAGTAATTTTTATAATAAATTATGTTATAGATACTCTAAGTAAAAATACTTTATTGCTTAAATTTATTTCAAAAAATTTATCTTGGGGAATTTACAGTAAAACTGTAAGTAAAATATATGAAGAAAAAGGCAAACAAGAAAATGGAATTTATCAATTATTTCTAAAAGGAATACAAGAAAATAATATAAAATTAGAAAATCCTGATGTTACTTTATTTATGATTATAGAGCTTGTAAGTTCAACTTGTTTTAATTCTATTTTATATAATGATCCTCTTCCAATAGAAAAATTTAAACCTTTTTTATATAATACGATTCGAAAAATGTTATCTGAATAAAAAATTTTAGTGGCAATTCATTAAAGAATTGCCACTAAAATTTTTAAACATATGTATATTATAGGAATGCAAAAACAAGCATCCCCAATTGGACATTATTCTAATATTTTAAATTCCACATTATGTGCAGCAAATTTTCCTGTGTCTTCATTTTTTACAAATTCTGTTAATGATTTGTCTAATGCTTCTGAATTTTGTTTTAAATCTGTTGTATAATATAATTTAATTTTATCCATATTTAAATTATTTTTTACCATAACTTTAAATGTTTCTACCATATGCTTATCATCTTCGCATACTAAGATAAGTTGTGGTCTTACTTCATATCCTGAATCAAATTGAACAAAATTTTCTAAAAAGTCTTTGTATAATCTCATTCTATCTACAAATTTATTTTCCCAATCTTCTTCTCTTCTAACACATTCAAATATTAAACTTAATGATTTTTTAGATTTTGTAATTACTACTTCTCCATGTCCTTTAAATGTTTTTCCTGCCATTTTTGCAGTAATCGCTGTTTTTACTTTATATCTATCAAAGTTTTTTACTTTTCTCATATATGCAATTATTATTTGATTTCCTGCTAATCTTTTCTTCATTAAAGCTACTGGTTTTGTATTGTCTGTTGGTTGCCATTTACATTCTACTTCTTTAGAGTTTAGTAAATATTTACCCATCTTTTCCATACAATAAACTCTATATATTCCTTTTCCTTCTTCAGAAGTAAAATAATATCTTGTTAGTATTTTTGTTTTTACTAGTTGTTCTAATTTTGTATTTAATTTATCTTGTGATTTAATTTCTACTCCTTGATATTTAAGTATTTGAAATATTTGCCTTGATGTTAAAAATTCAAATTCATTTACTAAATCTAGTATTTTGAAATGCACATCTGATATATGACCTAAGTTAATTTTATGGATAATTTGATTTATAGACACATATCCATCTTTGCCATCAAATGTCTTTATTTCTCCTTCTCTAATAGCGAATGGAGAAACGGTAGTTTTAATTTCTTGATCTTCTACCATTTTTAAAACCCTCCTTAAATAATTAAAAGTTTAATTTTTTTTCTATCTTTTATAATTTTCTTTATATAAACTTTTACTTTCTGTCCATATTCCATACCTTCTTTATATTCGGCAAGACCTACTAAATTAGGCTTTAGTTCTATGAAAATCCCATTTTTGAATTTATCTGTTTCTTTTACAATTCCTTCAACAATAGTTTTTTCATCATATTCTTTTATATTGTCTTCCCAATTTCCAAGAAGTTCTTTATATGACAAAACAATTTTATCATTTTCTTTATCAATAGATTTTATCATAACATTTATTTTTTGTCCAATATAAAATCTTTCTTCTGGTGATTTTATTCTTGAAATCGAAATATCCTCTATATGCAATAGTCCAACTACTCCACCACCAATTTCAACAAATACACCAAAATTTCTCATATTTTTTACAATTCCATTTACCACCATACCTGGTTTCAAATCGTTTTTAGCCCATTTAAGTGCTTGCTTTTGTACATTTTTTCTAGAAAGAAGTACATTTTTATTATCATAAATTTCTTTTATTTTAAATTGGATAAAATTATTAACTTTATTTTTACATATACTAGGATTACAATATCCAAATTTATCTGTATTTATTTCTTCTAATTCATTTCTTGGTATTATTCCTTCTATATTATTTCCTAAATCTATATGTAAATTATAATTTTCATCACAATTATTTACATATCCCTGCAGTATATTTCCGTTTGTAAAGGCTTCTTGTAGATTATTATCATTTAATTTATCTTTTGTCTCTACCCAACCTTCTGGAATAAATTTTTGATATTCCATTTCACTTCTCCTCTTTCGTAATTTACATTTTATTTTTCACCTTTTAATATATCTTCTACTTCAGACTTTTTTAAATATCTCCACATACCTATTTTTAAGTCCTTAACATCTATTTTTCCTATTTTAGCTCTATGTAAAGCTAAAACTTTTTTTCCTATAGACTCACACATTTTTCTTACTTGTCTATTTTTTCCTTCGTGTATTGTAATTTGAATCCTAGAAATATTTTTATCTTTATCAATTTTTAGAATTTTTGTTTTAGCAGGATTTGTAACATAATTTTCATCTATTACTACTCCGTTTTGCAAATTTTCTACATCTTTATCTGAAATTATTCCTGCTACTGTTACATTATAAGTTTTATCAATTTCGTGCTTTGGATGTGTAACTTTATATATAAAATCACCATCATCTGTTAATATTAAAGCTCCTGATGTATACATATCTAATCTTCCAACAGGTATTATTCTTTTATCTATTTTTACTAAATCAAGTACTGTTTCTCTATTAAACTGATCTTGAGCTGTAGTAACTACGCCTATTGGCTTATTTAATAATACATAAGTATATTCTTTTTTATCTGATTTTATCTGTTTTCCATTATATTCTACTTTATCTATTTGGGGATCTATTTTAGTACCAAGTATTGCAACTTTTCCATTTACTTTTACTTTTCCATCTTCTATTAGTTCTTCACATTTTCTTCTAGATGCTATTCCACTTTCAGCTAAAAACTTTTGAAGTCTAATTTCACTCATTCTTCTCTCCTTAAACTTTCTAATACATTTTCAAAATATTCTGGTAAATCTGCTTTTAAAAACATTTCTTCATTAAAAGTTGGATGTTTAAATTTAAGGCTTGTACTATGTAACATCTGCCCTACAACTCCAAATGGGTTTTTTCCATTAGAATATACATAATCACCAACTATTGGATAACCTATTTGAGATAAATGAACTCTTATTTGATGAGTTCGACCTGTTTCTATATTTACTTCTAATAAAGTATAATTTTTAAATCTTTCTAATACTTTTATATGTGTTATTGCATTTTTTCCATTTTTAGAAACAGCCATTTTAGTTCTGTCTTTAGTACTTCTAGCTATTGGCATATCTATTGTTGCTTCATTTTCTCTTACTTCGCCTCTTACTAAAGCTATATATGTTTTTTTTACCTCGTGATTTTTTATTTGCTCACTAATATTTATATGTGATGTATCATTTTTGGCAACAATTAAAAGCCCTGATGTATCTTTATCTATTCTATGAACTATTCCTGGTCTAATTTCTCCTCCAATACCAGATAAACTGTCTTTACATCTTGCCATAACCGCATTTACTAAAGTTCCATCTGGATTTCCATTTCCTGGATGTACTACTAATCCCTTTTGTTTATTTACAACTAATATATCATTATCTTCATAAACAACATCTAATGGTATATCTTCTGGTTTTATTTCTACTTCTTTTGGTTCTTCTTTTATTATTGTCACTATATCATTTAAACATAATTTATATGAAGCTTTAGTTTTTTTATTATTTACTAATATGTTTTCTTCATCTATTAGTCTTTGAACAGCCATTCTAGAAATGCTATTATCTTTCATACTTACAGCTTTATCTAATCTTATATTAACTAATTCTTCATTTATTTTGTATTCTTTTTTTTCCATTTACAATCCTCTATTTATCATAGCTTCCTTTTGTTATATCTTTAGTAAAAATAATTTTTGTTAAATAAATTGGTAAAACAATCATTCTTTTTATTCTTGTTGGCTGAAGAATAAGTCTCCATAGCCATTCTATGCATAATCTCTGAACAATTTTAGGTGCTCTTTTTATTTTTCCAGCTTCATAATCAAAAGTTCCACCTTGTCCAGCAGCAACATCTACCTGTAACTCATCTTTATGCTTTGAAATCCATTTCTCTTGAATTGGAGCTCCCATTGCTACAAATAATACATTAGGTTTTAAACTGTTTATTTCTTTTATAACATCTTCTTCTGAATCTTTTTTAAAAAATCCTTCATGATATCCAACAATTTTTAAATTTGGATAATCCTTTTTTACATTAGAAACAGTAAGTTCTGGAACATCATCTTCTCCTCCAAGTAAATAAAAAGTCCAACCTTCTTTTTCTCCTATTTCTAATATTTTTCTAAAATAAGCTTGTCCTGGAATTCTTTGTTTGAATGGTCTTTTTTGTATTTTACCACCTATCATAACTCCTACACTATCTGGTGTTGCAAGTTCTGCATTTCTTAAAATATTATAAAATTCCTCATCTTTTTGAGCCATCATTATAAATTCTGTATTTGGAGCAACTATTACTTTACAAGTTTTATTACTTTCTTCTATTAATTTTTTTGTTAAAATTCCTGCTTCATCAATATCTATATTATCAATATCAATTCCTAATATTCTAACTGTATTACGCAAAATTACACCTCTATTTTCTTGAAAAATCTATTAAAAATATTATTATCAATATCCATCCAACTACTATAAACAAATCTGCTAAATTAAAATTTGGTATTTTATATATTTTTATAAAATCTAAAACGCCACCTCTAAAAATTCTATCTATTAAATTGGAAATCGCTCCACCTATTGCCACTGCAATAGCTATACCTGTTTTTTTATCAATTCGTTCTAATTGATTTCTTATAAAACTAATTACTATTGCAAGTACAAATATAGAAATTAAAATATTCTTTATATTTCCATCATTAAATCCAAATGCCATTCCAGTATTGCTTATAATTTCTAGTTTAAAAAAGTTATTTCCTATTGTTTCTGATAATAAATTAGAAACTAAAATTTTACTTGTTTGGTCTATAATTATTATTATAGCTACAATAATAACTATTATTTTTACAATTTTATTTTTCAATTTGACCTCCACTTTACTCTTTTGTCTCTGTAGCATCTAATCTTTCGAATATTTTGAAATTACCTTCATCAAAAAGCTTTTTATAATTTGAATCACTCTCTAAAACCATTGCAAGTTTTGAATTCTGATACAAAATAATATGTGTTACTCCATACTCTTTAAATTCTGTTTTATAATTAGAAGCAAGACCTGGTATATC
>CANEMG010000011.1 GCA_947428535.1 uncultured Clostridium sp.
TAATTTATAAATAAAAATATGAAAGAAAAAGAAGAGGAAAGATTAAATCTTTTAAAAGAAGAAGAAAAAAAACTATATAATAAAAACATTAAATTTATATGCGGAATAGATGAGGCAGGGAGAGGGCCACTAGCAGGACCAGTAGTAGTTGGTGCAGTTATATTACCAGAAAATTCTTTTATTGAAGGAGTAAATGATTCAAAAAAAGTTTCTGAGAAAAAAAGAGAGAAATTGTATGAACAAATTATTGAAGAGGCAATAGCATATAGTGTAGGAATTGTGGATCAAAAAACAATAGATGAAATAAATATATTAAATGCAACTAAATTAGGAGTTAAAATAGCACTTGAAGGATTAAAACAGAAGCCAGAGATTATTATGGTAGATGCACTAAATAATATAGATACATTAGGAATTCCATATATATCTGTAATAAAAGGAGATGCTAAAAATTATTGTATAGCGGCAGCTTCAATAATAGCTAAAGTTACTAGAGATAGAATTATGAGACAGTGGGATGAAGTTTATCCAATATATGGCTTTGCAAGACACAAAGGATATGGAACAGCTGAGCATATAAGAGTTATAAAAGAGAATGGACCATGCATGTTACATAGGAAAACATTTATAAAAAATTTTTAAGGTGAAATAAAAACACAAAAGAAAGGAAGAAGATTATGGACATAAAAACAATTATTCGTAAAAAGAGAAACAAGCAGGAGTTAACAAGTGATGAAATTAGATATTTCGTTAGTAAATATGGTAGAGATGAAATCGCAGAATCTCAAGCAGCAGCTTTAATGAGCTATGTGTATACTAATGGGCTTACAGAAGATGAAATACTAACTCTTAGTCAAGCAATAGCTGAATCTGGAGATATGATGGATTTGAAAGATATTGCTGAAAATGTAGTAGACAAGCATTCAACAGGAGGAGTTGGAGATAAAGTTTCAATACTTTTAATGCCAATACTTGCTTCATTAGGTATACCTACTGCGACAATATCTAGTAGGGGATATGGAATAACAAGTGGTGCCATTGACAAATTAGATTCAATTCCAAATTTTAAAACAGATTTAAGTATTGAAGAATTTAAAAAGAATTTAAAAGAAATGAATGTTGCTATAGTAGATCAGGGATTAAATTTTGCTCCAGTAGAAAGAAAAATATACAAATTAAGAAATGAAATCGCTTGTGAAAATAGTTTACCTATTATTGCGGCAAGTTTAATGGGATTAAAATTAGCTACAGGAAGTAATAAAATTGTTTTTGATATAACTTGTGGAAAAGGAACTTATATAGAAAATAAAGAAGAAGCTAAAAGATTAGCTAAATTGTTAATTAAACTTGGGAAGTCTTTAGATAGAGAAGTTGCTTGTATAATAACAGATATGAATCAACCTTTAGGATATGCAATAGGGCACAATCTTGAAATAAATGAAGTAGTAATGGCACTTAGGGGAATAATTTCAAAAGATTTAGGAAATGTTCTTGAAGCAATAGGATGTATAATGATTTGGCTTGCAACAGGAAATAAAGATTTTCAAGCAAATGCAAAAATGATAAAAGAAGCAATAAAGAGTGGAAAAGCATTTGAAAAATTTAAAGAAATGGTTGCAGCTCAAAATGGAGATACTGACTATATAGATGATCCAGAATTATTAAAAAAATCAAAATATATTATGCCAGTTTTAGCTACTGAATCTGGAACTGTTGAATCAATAGATACAGATATGGTCGGAAGTATAGCTATATATTTAGGAGCTGGAAGAATGCAGGAAGAAGACAAAATCAATAGAAAAGCAGGAATAACAATAAAGAAAAAAATAGGTGATACAGTAATGGTAGGAGAAACTTTAGCTTATATTCATACAGATGATGAAGCAAAAGTCAATAGTATTACTCAAAATTTAAAAGAAGCATTTAAAATAACAAATAAAAAAATAAACTTCAAATCAGAAATCTTAGAGATAGTAACTTAAAGTTTATAGGTAGAACTTAAAACCTAAATAAAATGCATTGGAAAAATTATGAATATATTGGATATTATTGAAGATAAGAAAAATAAAAAAGAGCTATTAAAAGAAGAGATAGAATTTTTCGTAAAAAATTATACAGAAGGAGAAATAACTGATTATCAAGCAGCAGCACTAATAATGGCTATTTGTATAAATGGTATGACACAAGATGAAATATTAACTTTAACAATAGCAATGGCAAATTCAGGAGATGTTTTAGATTTAAGTGATATATCTGAAAATATTGTAGATAAGCATTCAACAGGAGGAGTTGGAGATAAAATAACTTTAATAGTAATGCCAATTATAGCTTCACTTGGAATACCTGTTGCTAAAATGAGTGGAAGAGGATTAGGAATAACTGGTGGAACGGCAGATAAATTAGAAGCTATACCAGGATATAATGTAAATATAAAGATAGATGAATTTAAGAAAAATATAAAAGATATAGGAATAAGCTTAATAGCACAAACTTTAAATTTAGCACCAGCAGATAAAAAAATATATGCTTTGAGAGATACTATAAGTTGTACAAATAGTGTGCCACTTATTGCTTCAAGTATAATGAGTAAAAAAATAGCATCTGGTGCAAATGCAATTGTTTTAGATGTAACTTGTGGAAAAGGTGCATTTATGCCAACTAAAGAATCAGCAAAGAAATTGGCAAAAATGATGACTTTAATAGGAAAATGGGCAAAAAGAAAAACAGTATGTGTTTTAACTAATATGGATGAACCTTTAGGATATTCAGTTGGAAATACTCTAGAAGTAGTTGAAGCTGTAAAAGCACTTAAAGGAGAAATGTCAGAAGATGTCAAAGAAGTTGCTTTAAATTTATCTACTCAAATGATGATTTTATCTGGAAAGTATAGTAATGTATCAGAATGTAAAAAGAAAATATTAGAAGTTATAAATAATGGAAAAGCATATGAAAAATTTAAAGAGTTAGTAAAAAAACAAGGCGGAGATGTGTCTTATATTGAAAACTTAGAAAAGTTTGAAAAAGCACCAATTATAACACCAGTACTATCAGAAAAAGATGGATATGTTGAAGAATTAGATGCTGGAAAAGTTGGAAAAGCAGGATTAGAGTTAGGAATTGGAAGAAAGAAAGAAGATGAAAAAATAGATTTTAGAGTTGGATTAACATTTGATAAAAAGATAGGAGATAAAGTGAAAAAAGGTGAAATACTTGCATATGTGCATTCAAACTCTTCTAAGAAAGCTGATGAGTGTGTAAAAAGCATATTAGAGGCTTATAAAATTGGATCTAAAAAAAATACTAAAAAAAATATAATAGAAATAATTTAAAAGTATAATAATATACATAAGAAAAGAAAGGATGATTGGAAAATGCAAAAGAATGATGGAAAAGAATTAAAGGAGAAATTGGTAGATTCTAGAAGCAATGGCTGGGAAAATTTAAGTGATGAAGAATTAAAAAATATTTTTCAGTATGCTGATGAATATATGTATTATTTAAATTCTTCAAAAACTGAGAAAGAAATTGTACAAAACTCAAAAGAAATACTTATAAAAAATGGATTTGTTGATATTTCAGAAAAAGAAAATCTACAAGTAGGAGATAAAGTTTTTTATATAAATAGAGGAAGATGTTTATATGCTGCAGTAATTGGAGAAGAAGAATTAGAAAAGGGCTTAAAAGTAATAGCAGCACATTGTGATTCCCCAAGAATTGATTTAAAACAAAATCCATTGTATGAAGATAATGAGTTAGGAATGCTTAAAACTCATTATTATGGAGGAATAAAAAAGTATCAATGGACTAATATTCCTTTAAGTATGCATGGATTTGTAGTAAAACCAGATGGAGAGAAAATAAATATTTGTATAGGAGAAAAAGAAGAAGATCCAATATTTACAATATCAGATTTATTACCACATTTAGCAGCAGAGCAAATGGATAGAAAATTAAAAGATGGTGTACAAGGAGAAGAATTAAATATACTTGCTGGAAGTATACCATATGAGACTGAAGATGTATCAAATAAAGTAAAATTAAATGTTTTAAAATTATTAAATGATGCTTATGGAATAAAAGAAGTTGATTTTATAAGTTCAGAAATAGAATTTGTACCAGCATTTAAAGCAAAGAGTTTAGGATTTGATCGCAGTATGATTGCAGGATATGGACAAGATGATAAAGTTTGTTGCTATGCAGCTTTAAGAGCAATATTGAATGTAGATAGACCTAAAAATACAGCAGTATGTGTAATAACAGATAAAGAAGAAGTTGGATTTAATGGTGTTACAGGAATGTATACAAGAATTTTTGATATGTTTGTATCAGAATTATTAGAAAAAACAGGTAATACAAGAGCTATTGCTTTAGATAAGACTTTTTCAAACACAAAAGCACTTTCAGCAGATGTTGATGCAGCATATAATCCAAATTATGCATATGCATTTGAAAAAAATAATTGTGCATATTTAGGAAAAGGTGTTTCACTTGTAAAATATACTGGTTCAAGAGGGAAATCTGGAGCTTCAGAGGCACCAGCGGAATTTGTTGCAGAAGTAAGAAAAATATTTGAATCAGTTGGAGCTAGATATCAATCTTGTGAACTTGGAAGAGTTGATAAAGGTGGAGGAGGAACAATTGCTCTTACTCTTGCCAATAGAGGGATGGAAGTTGTTGATGTTGGTGTTCCGGTTATGGGAATGCATTCACCTTATGAAATAACAAGTAAATTTGATGTTTATCAAGCATATAAAGGATATCAAGCTTTTTATAAATAAAATATAAAAATCCATAGGTTTAATGCCTATGGATTTTTAATAAAATTTTAAGAAATAAAAACGTATAAAAATGTTATAATAATTAAAAAGTTGGTAGGAGGAAATTATATGAAAAATAAAATATTAAAAATTCTTTTATTCATTTATGTAATAATTATAACATGGATTATAGTATTTAAAATGCAATTTAACATGCAATATTTACCATATATACGTTCAATAAATCTTATTCCATTTGGAGAATCTACAATAATAAATGGAAAAATAGACTTAAGCGAAATAATAAATAATTTGATAGTATTTATTCCAGTTGGACTATATATTGGAATGATTAGCAAAAATGAAAAGTTCTATAAAAAAATATTACCAATATTTTTGCTTACTTTAATTTTTGAAACTACACAATATATGTTTCATATTGGAGCAACAGATATAACAGATATAATAATGAATACTTTAGGTGGTGTTTTAGGAATTTTAATAATAAATATATTATACAAAATTTTTAAGAATGAGGAAAAAGTAGATAAGATATTAGAGGTATTAGCTTTAATTTGTACAGTCTTGGTAGTAGTTTTTATATCTATTTTAATAATTGTTAATTTATAAAATAAAAATTTTACTAAAAAATGTAAGTATTTGAATACAACTTTATTGAAAAAAATCTTCTTATATATATAATAGTAATATGGAATTAAAATATAATACAAAATTAAGTATATAGAAGAAATTTGTAAAAGGGAGTAAATACTAACATAATTTAATTATGAATAAAACATTTGATTCAAGAGAATTAGTTTATAAATATACAGATATGATTTATCGCATTGCTTTTGGGTATCTGAGAAACAAGGAAGATGCAGAAGATATAGTGCAAGAGGTATTTTTTAGATATATAAAGCATATAAAATTTGGAAGAGCCTTTAATGATGAAGAACATGAAAAGAATTGGTTAATAAGAGTAACAACCAATTTAAGTTGTAATAAATTAAAAAATAGTAGACAAGTACAATGTGTTCCATTTGATGATGATAGTGTTCAGAAAATCGAGTCATATAATAAAGATATTTATTTGCTAGAAGATATAAATAGGTTAAAAGATAAATATAAATCAGTCTTTCAATTATTTTATTTGAGAGATTTAAATGTAGCACAAGTTAGCAAAGTTTTGAATATAAGTGAAGCAGCTGTTAGGACTAGACTAAAAAGAGGGCGAGAATATTTAAAACTGATACTTGAAAATGAAGAGTAAGAAATTATTAGAAGAAAAAGTGTGATAAGATGCTATTATAAAATGTAAAAGATTGCTTTACATAATTTGTAAAAGATGTTATAATTACAATGTATTAAGAAAAAGGAGAAAATGTATGTATTATTTAATAACATTACCAATTATTTTTGTTGCAGTAATTATACACATAGTTGCAGATCGTTATGAGCTTAAAATATTTGAAAAAATTTCAAAATTGATTATTATAGTATTTGTTTTAATATTTATATACACATTTTTAGATTATAATAATATAAACTTGTTTAATATAGTAAAAGATTTTTTTAGTTTTTAAAAATAAATATATAAGATAGTAAAACTCCAGTTTAGTTAGAACTGGAGTTTTTAAATTTTACTTTCCAAAATGGAAATAATTAACCTAGAAAACATCAATAAATTATACTAAAATAAAAAAGAACTAAATATTTGTAGTTTTTTATAAAAAAATGTAAAATATTGTAGTTTTTATTTTTTATTATGATATAATCAAATTGAAATTTATACATAAAATGTATTGATAATTAAATTTTATTCATGAGGAAAATTTAGGGAAATAGTAAATACCTGTATTCAATTTGTCAAATATTTCTAATGTATTCATTTTAATAAAAAATAGGAGGTAAATATGGAGAAACAAAATTGTGAAGGCTGTACACGGAAAAGATCCAAAAATGGAAGAGATTTTAGAAAAATATGGTAAAGAAAAATCTAATTTAATTCAAATTTTAAATGAAGTTCAAGAATATTATGGATATGTTCCAGAAAGAGCCCAACTTGCAATTTCTGAGTATTTAACAATACCAATGGCAGAAATTTATGGAGTAGTTACATTTTATTCAAGATTTACATTAAAACCTAAAGGAAAATACCATATAGCAGTTTGTTTAGGAACAGCCTGCTTTGTAAAAGGATCTGAACAAGTTTTAGATAGAGCAAAAGAAAGATTGGGAATTGATGTGGGAGAAACAACTAAAGATGGTAAATTTTCACTAGAAGCAACTAGATGTATAGGTGCTTGTGGTTTGGCTCCTGTTTTTACAGTAAATGATGAAGTTTACGGTAAGGCTACTGTAAAAATGATGGATGAAATTATAGATAAAATTATGGAAAATCCAGAATAGGAGGAAGTCGATGAAAACATTAGAAGAAATTAATAAAATTAGAGAAGAAAAAAGAAAAGAATTAGACTTAAGAGTAAATACTGGTGCTAGTACAATAGAAAAACATATTTTAGTATGTCATGGTACAGGATGTACATCTTCAAAATCTCCTAAAATAATAGAAAATTTTAGAAGAATAATAGAAGAAAAAAATATAGAAAATGTTAGGGTAATTCAAACAGGTTGTTTTGGATTATGTGCAAAAGGGCCAATAGTTATAATAAGACCAGAAGATGTTTTTTATGCTATGGTAACACCAGATGATTGCGAAGAAATAATTGAAAAACATATTCAAAATGGAGAAATTGTACAAAGATTACTTTGTAAAGATGTAGATAATACAACGGTTAAACAATTAGATGAACTTAATTTTTATAAAAAGCAAAAAAGAATTGCACTTAAAAATTGTGGAGTAATAGATCCAGAAGATATAGAAGAATATATAGCATTTGATGGATATAAAGCTTTAGAAAAAGTTTTATTTAATATGACACCAGATGAAGTTATTGAGGAAATAACAAATTCAGGATTAAGAGGTCGTGGAGGAGCTGGTTTTCCAACAGGAAAAAAATGGTCTTTTACAAAAATGGCTCAAGGAGATCAAAAATATGTTGTATGCAATGCAGATGAAGGAGATCCAGGAGCTTTTATGGATAGAAGTATTTTAGAAGGAGATCCACATTGTGTTGTTGAAGCAATGATGATTGCAGGATTTGCAGTAGGAGCTAACAAAGGATATATATATGTAAGAGCTGAATATCCAATTGCTGTAGAACGTTTTCAAAAAGCTATCGATAGTGCAAAAGAATATGGAATATTAGGAAAAAATATATGGAATACAGGGTTTGATTTTGATTTAGAAGTAAGACTAGGTGCAGGGGCATTTGTATGTGGAGAAGAGACAGCACTTTTAGAGTCAATAGAAGGAAGAAGAGGCCAACCAAGACTAAAACCACCATTCCCAGCAAATGAAGGATTATTTGCAAAACCAACACTAATAAATAATGTTGAAACATATGCTAATATTACTAAAATAATTTTAAATGGAGCAGAGTGGTATTCAAGTATAGGAACAGAAAAATCAAAAGGAACTAAAGTATTTGCTTTAGGAGGAAATGTAAATAATACTGGACTTGTTGAAGTACCAATGGGAGTTACTTTAAGAGAAATAGTCTTTGATATTGGTGGAGGAATACCAAATGGTAGAAAATTTAAAGCAGCACAAACAGGAGGACCTTCAGGAGGATGTATTACTGAAGAACATTTAGATACACCAATAGATTATGAATCTTTACAGGCAATAGGTTCTATGATGGGATCAGGTGGACTTATAGTAATGGATGATTCAAAATGTATGGTAAATCTAGCAAAATTTTATTTAGGTTTTACTGTAGATGAGTCTTGTGGAAAGTGTACACCTTGCAGAATTGGAACAAAGAGACTTTTAGAATTATTAACAAAAATAACAGAAGGAAATGGCGAAGATGGAGATATAGAAAAATTAGAAAGATTATGCAGTAATATACAAAAAGCTTCTGTTTGTGGTTTAGGTCAAACTGCACCAAATCCAGTACTTAGCACAATAAAATATTTCAGAGAAGAATATAGAGAACATATAGACCATAAACAATGTAGAGCTGGAGAATGTAAAGCACTAATGAAATTACATATTGATCCAGAATTGTGTAAAGGTTGTGGATTGTGTAAAAGAAATTGTCCTGTGGATGCAATTTCAGGAGATGTAAAACAAACACACGTTATTGATGAAGATAAATGTATTAAGTGTGGAACTTGTATTAATAAGTGTCCATTCCACGCAATCAAAAACTAATTTGAAAAATAAACTTTGTTTTGTTTTGTTATTGAAAATTTATAATTAAGTCAATGTACAAGGAGTACATCTCTTTAATTATAAATTTACATACCTAGCGATACGTATTTATTTTTCAAATACAAAATATATTAGGAGGTTAGTATGGTTAATTTAACTATAAATGGCAGAAATGTTGAAGTTGAAGAAGGTACAACAATTTTAGAAGCTGCTAGAAAAATCAATATGGATATTCCTACATTATGTTTTTTAAAAGATGTAAATGAAATTGGTGATTGCAGAATGTGTGTTGTAGAGGTTGAAGGTAGACGTGGTTTTGCAACATCTTGTATTCAAAAAGTTGAAGAAGGAATGGTAGTAAAAACTAGCACTCCAGCAGTTATTGAAGCTAGAAGAATAGTATTAGATTTAATTTTGTCAAATCATGATAGAGAATGTTTAACATGTACTAGAAATGGTACTTGTGAATTACAAAAATTAGCACAAGAATTTTATGTTGATGAGATAAAATATCAAGGAGAAAGAAATAGACATGAAATAGATGATATTTCTCCAGCAATTGTTAGAGATTTTAATAAATGTATTTTATGTAGAAGATGTGTAGCGACTTGTAAAAAAGTTCAAGGAATTGGAGCAATAGATTGTACAGAAAGAGGATTTCAGTCAACAGTTTCTACATATAAAAATAAAAGTTTGAATGATGTAAATTGTACTTTTTGTGGACAATGTATAGAAGCTTGTCCAGTAGGTGCACTAAAAGAAAAAGATGGAACAGCAGATGTATGGAAGGCTTTAAAAGATGAAGAGAAGTATGTTGTTGTACAAACAGCACCAGCAGTTAGAGTAGCATTAGGTGAAGAATTTGGAATGGAAATAGGAACTAATGTACAAGGAAAAATGGTTTCTAGTTTAAAACAAATGGGATTTGACAAAGTATTTGATACAAATACAGGAGCAGATTTTACAATTGTTGAGGAAGGAAATGAATTTTTAAACAGATTTCAAAATTCAGGAACACTTCCTATGATAACATCTTGTAGTCCTGGATGGGTTAGATATATGGAATTAAATTATCCAGAATTAATACCTAATCTATCTACTTGTAAATCACCACATCAAATGTTTGGAGCACTTATAAAATCATATTATGCAGAAAAAATGAGTATAGATCCAAGTAAAATATTTGTAGTTTCTGTTATGCCTTGTATAGCTAAGAAATTTGAAAGAACTAGAGATGATATGCAAGGAGCAGGATATGATGATGTAGATGCAGTTATTACAACAAGAGAATTAGCTAGAATGATTAAACAAACACATATAGATTTTGTAAATTTAGATGACTCAAAATTTGATGATCCTATGGGAGAAGCTACAGGTGCAGCAGCAATATTTGGAACAACAGGTGGAGTTATGGAAGCTGCATTAAGAACTGTACAAGAAAAAGTTACAGGAAATCATTTTGAAAAGTTAGAATATGGGGAAATTAGAGGACAAAAAGGGATAAAAAGAGCTACATTGAACATGAATGGAACAGAAGTTAAAATAGTAGTAGCATCTGGATTAAAAAATGCTCAGATTATAATGGATGAAATTAAAGAAGGAAAAGCAGATTATCAATTTGTAGAAATAATGGCATGTCCAGGGGGATGTGTAATGGGGGGAGGTCAACCAATTAGAACCTCTAAAGAAAGAGCTAGCATTGATATAAGAGCTAAAAGAGCTGATGCATTATATACAATAGATGAAAAAAGTACTATAAGAAAATCTCATGAAAATCCTGTTATTAAAAAGATTTATGAAGAATATCTAGGAGAGCCAGGAGGACATAAAGCTCATGAATTATTACATACATCATATGTAAAAAGAGAAAAATATAAATTAGATAATTAATCAAAAAGCGAGCTATGCTCGCTTTTTGTAAACTTAGATAAAAAGCAATTATATTTGAGATGAGTTGACATAATTAAATATAATTGCTATAATTATAATGAAAATTTTTTAGGAGGAATACTATGCTGGAGAAGATACGGGATATTTCTTACTTTTTTGGTGTAGATCCAGTTTGGATATGGATTATAATTGGATTAATAATTGTACTAGTTATTGTAAAATGTATGTATCCATGGAAACCTGTAGCCAAATACAAAAAAACAAAAGATAAAGATGGTAATGAAATAGTAACACATTATCATCTAGATATATAATTTTAGTGCCTGCTTTAAGCAGGCATTATTTTTTAAAAAAAATTGTATTTTTGTCTGAATAAAACATTATGGAAAGACATAGAAAGAAGTTATATTAAAATCTTATAACAATGTTACGTTTTTTTTTTTTGTATTACAAAACTGTTAAAAAAACGTTAAATCTATTTAAATTAGTAGAAATTATTAGTATTATTAAATAGTAAATAAATAGTAAAAATAGAAAAAATGAATAATAAATTTTATTTACAGAAATGGAGGTGGAAAAAGATGAATAAACAAAAGAAAATAACACTAATTGTAATAATAATAGCAGTATTATTAATGGGAATTGGTTATGCAGTTGTATCAAATATAACATTAACAGTAAATGGTAAAGTATCTGCATCTGCAAATTCTGAAAACTTTAAGGTTTATTTTACAGGTGTAAATACTAAAAAAACAGAAGATAATGCAGAAGTTATTGTTACAGCTGGATCAAAATCAGCTACAGTTAATTTTACAGGTTTAACAACAAAAGATGATGAAGAATATGTAATTCTTGAAATCGAAAATGGAAGTAATGGTATTGATGCTAAATCTATAAATGTTACTGCAAGTGGGGAAGATAGTACAATAATTAAAGTTGATACTATAATGTGTACATCAGATGGTACAGCTATTACAGATTATGCTGTAGCAAGTCAGGCAAAAACTTATGTTAAAGTATATGCAAAATTATTACAAACACCAACAAGTGATGTAGAAACTACTATAACAGCAACTATAACAGCTGTAGCAAAAGAAGCTAATTAATCATTTGGTAAAAAATAGTTAAAGAAAGGAAAATCTATGAAAAAAGACAAATTAATAGATAATACATTATTAATAGTAATTAGTCTAGCAACTTTCTTTAACCTTTTTTTGCCAAGTGCTGAAGTTCAAAGAATTTTATTAACTATATTTTTACTAGTAT